>NZ_JBXWSG010000040.1:0-30972 GCF_059613305.1 Ruegeria sp. BHSB056
GTGCGCCCGGTGGTTTGGTCTTGTTGCCCTCGCCGGACATCATAAGCGCGTCGCCTGCGCGTGAAGGTCACGCACGGCTGTCAGAACTTCGGCATTGGAAAACGGTTTGGTCATGAAGCGGCTGACGCCTGCGTTTTCAGCCATTTCCCGGTCGCGCGACTGACCCCGTGCGGTCAGCATCAGAACCGGCAAGCCTGCCAGTTCCTCCATTTTTCTGAGTTCCCGCAGGATATCCATGCCGTTCTTGCCCGGCAGCATGACATCCAGAATGACCAGATCGGGCTGCGCCCCCTGGATCACCTGAACCGCATCCGTTCCGTCGCCATGCGTTTCGACCTGCCATCCCTCGCGCGACAGCAGGAACCGGATAGCCTCGGCGATGTTCGGTTCGTCCTCAATCAGCAGAACCTTTCGGCTCATATGTTCAGTTCCTCCCATAACCGGTCTTCCATCCCGAGACCGGTTCCCGCCAGATTAAGCGGTCTGTCATGAACGTGTCAAAAACCTTCGCTCAAAATCGACGGCTCGCGCCGGGACTTGCAATCGCGGTTTGGGCAGACACGGCAATTTGGCCCGACCTGAGTGACCGGCACCTCGTCTGACGGGTCCCTGACCGGGCGCACCACCATGACCGAGCGATAGGCCGGGTCCTGATCGTATCCCGACACCGCATGCGGCCAGGCATAAGCGACGCATTCGAACACGGCCGAGGACCTGCCGGTCAGGACGACCTGCTTGCGCACCGGCACCAGCGGACGGCTGAGGGCCGTGAACAGCGGCCAGAGCGGGCAGACATCGCCGTGTCGGGGCAAGGTAAACCCCTGAATCGGCTTGAGAAACAGGATACTTCCAGACGCATCGCACAGCACCATGCCGACCGGTTGTGACAGGATGCCATCTGGCAGAAAGGCCAGGCGCCTGAGGACGGTGGCAAAATCAACCGAGAACCGCTGCGCCAGTTCGATGGGGTTCGGATCACCCTGCTGAACAACCGCTTTGACGGCCTCCAGCGGCAGCGCCTGCGCGTCTGCGCGATAGATCCTGAGAACTTCGCGCGCGACGGTGCGCGCCGCCGAGGTATTGAGCCCGCTCAGGTCAACCGCGTCCACATCACCCCCGTCTTCCAGTTCGGAAATCGTGTAGGCGCGGGCTTCAAAGAAAGCTTCGACCGCTTCCAGGGGAACGGCACGTGGATCAACCGCCGAGTCGCTTTCGTCGAGGAAGGTCACCAGCGCCTTGGAACTGCCTGCCAGCCGTTCGGCATCCTGATGCAGGTTCTTGTGAAAACGCTCGCGCCATTCGGCCTCGATATCTTGGGTATCCGCAAGGATCGCGGCGGTCGAGCGTATCGCGGCGGCGGTTGACAGAACCTCGTGCATCGACGCGGCCAGTTGCGGGTCGTGCGTAAGGCGGTCGGAGAGGGTTTCGACGTTCCGCTCCAAAGACACGACACGGCGATGCATTTGCGCCAGAACACCGGCCCAGCCGGGAAAGCGCCCGGCGAACTCCTCGAGCCCGTCAACCTCGGCCTTCTGCCCGACCGCATCCTCGGCCGCCTCGCGCAGGGCGGAAACCAGAGTTGCCTCGATCCCCTGTGTCAGGACCGAAGGTTCAACGCCCAGCGCCGCCGCGATATCGACCAGCAATTTGCCTCCGATCCTGCGGCGATTGTGTTCGATCAGGTTCAGATAAGACGCCGATACTCCGGCCTGCCGCGCCAGTTCCGCCTGCCGCAGCCCGGCAATCTGCCGTCTTTCGCGAATGCGACTGCCTGTCAACGTGTCGCGCATGCTTACTTTCCCTGAATTCAGACCCGTCGAATTTCACGCTCGTTTTCAGATTATAGCATCTGTTTCCGCAGGTTAATCATTTCTTTTCAGCTGACATTTACAACTTTCACAAACTGGCGCAGACCACAGCATCGGTTTCGGGCGTCAATCTGGCGCAAGACATCGCATCCCCCCTTCATTTTCGCGCGCTTTCCCGGCACCATACACGCATGAGCGACCCCGCCTTTGAATATGCGCCGATCGGGCTTGTTGAGCTGGAAAACCGGATCATCCGGCGCTGCAACCTGCAATTTGCCCGCACCTTTGGCGGAGAAGAGAACGACTATCGCAACATGCCGCTGTTGCACCTTTACCCTTCGGTCGCGGATTGGGAGAGGATTGGCGAACGCAGCCTGCAGGTGATGCGCGGCACCGGATATTACACGGATGAGCGCGTCATGCGCCGCCGCAGCGGCGACCTGTTCTGGTGCCGCGCCCGGGGCCGGTCGCTGACGCCCGACGACCCGTTCCGCCACGGTATCTGGAGCTTTTCCGACATATCCGAGGAACGACCGCTGGTTGAACTGACCATCCGTGAACGCGAAGTGGCCATCCTGTCCTGCCGCGGCCTGTCGGCCAAGGAAATCGGAGCAGAGCTGGGCCTGAGTTACCGCACAATCGAGGCTTACCGCGCCCGTTTGCTTGAAAAATTCGGCGCACGAAAGCTGTCTGAACTGGTCGCCAAATTATCGGGGATGCCCCTGTGACCCGTCCGACCCTTTAAATTACGCGTGAAACGCATGCCAGATGGTGCGAGTCGGCGCTTTTCATGCACCGCCGCTTAGCCTATAACCCTGCGTAATTTGATCAGAGCCCGCAAGAAACAGACGGGCCAAAGGGGAACCGTCGAGGATACTCATGACAGACACCAAACACGAAGCGGATGTGGCATTCATCAAGGCTCTGGCCGAATTGCTGCGCGAAAACGATCTGACCGAGTTGCAGGTCAAACGTGAATATGGCGAAGAAGACAGCCTGAACGTGCGCGTCAGCCGTATGACACAGACCGTGGCCGCTCCGGTTCAGATGGCTGTTCCTGCGGCAGCGCCCGCCCCTGCTGCGGCACCGGCTGCGGCCCCCGCGGCGGCCCCTGCTGCCGCCGAAGATCCGGCCAGCCATCCGGGCGCTGTCACCTCGCCCATGGTGGGCACGGTCTATATGCAGCCGGAACCCGGCGCGCCCGCGTTCATTTCCGTCGGCGCGACAGTGTCCGAAGGCGACACGCTGCTGATCGTCGAAGCGATGAAGACCATGAACCACATCCACGCCCCCAAATCGGGCACCATCAAGCGCGTGCTGGTGGGCGATGGCGACGCTGTTGAGTTCGGCACCCCTCTGGTCATCATCGAGTAAGGCGGGCCCATGTTCGACAAGATCCTGATTGCCAACCGAGGCGAGATCGCCCTGCGCGTCATCCGCGCCGCGCGCGAGATGGGGATAAAAACGGTTGCCGTCCATTCCACCGCCGACAGCGACGCGATGCATGTGCGCATGGCGGACGAATCGGTCTGCATCGGCCCCCCGCCCAGCCCGCAAAGCTATCTGTCGGTGCCTGCGATCATTTCGGCCTGTGAGATCACCGGCGCGCAGGCAATCCATCCCGGCTACGGCTTTTTGTCCGAAAACGCCGAGTTCGTGCAGATCGTCGAAGATCATGGCATCACGTTCATTGGCCCCACCGCGGAACATATCCGCGTCATGGGCGACAAGATCACCGCCAAGGACACGATGAAGGCGCTGGGTGTGCCTTGCGTTCCCGGTTCGGACGGTGGCGTTCCCACGCTGGCCGACGCCAAGCGCATCGGTGAGGAATTCGGCTATCCCGTCATCATCAAAGCCACAGCTGGCGGCGGTGGGCGCGGCATGAAAGTCGCGATGAACGCGAATGAGATGGAAAGCGCCTTCATGACTGCGCGCGCCGAAGGCAAGGCCGCCTTTGGCAATGACGAGGTCTATATCGAGAAATATCTGACCACGCCGCGCCATATCGAGATTCAGGTCTTTGGCGACGGCAAGGGCAATGCGGTGCATCTGGGCGAACGTGACTGTTCGTTGCAGCGCCGTCACCAGAAGGTCTTTGAAGAGGCCCCCGGCCCCTGCATCACCGCCGAAGAGCGCGCCCGGATCGGCAAGATCTGCGCCGACGCAGTGGCCAAGATCAACTATATCGGCGCTGGCACCATCGAGTTCCTGTATGAAAAGGGCGAGTTCTATTTCATCGAGATGAACACTCGCCTGCAGGTGGAACACCCGGTCACCGAAGGGATCTTTGGCGTCGATCTGGTGCGCGAACAAATTTTGGTCGCAGCGGGTGAACCAATGTCATTCGGTCAGGACGATCTGAAGATCAACGGTCACGCCATCGAGGTTCGGATCAACGCAGAAAAGCTGCCGAATTTTTCGCCCTGCCCCGGCAAGATCACGGCCTATCACGCGCCGGGCGGTCTGGGCGTGCGGATGGATTCGGCGCTTTATGACGGCTATTCGATCCCGCCTTATTACGACTCGCTGATTGGCAAGCTGATCGTGCAGGGCCGCGACCGGGCCGAGGCGCTGGCGCGTCTTCAACGCGCGTTGGGCGAGTTGATCGTCGACGGTATCGACACCACCGTGCCCCTGTTCCACGCCCTGTTGCAGGAGCCCGATCTGCACAGCGGCGAGTACAACATCCACTGGCTGGAGCGCTGGCTTGCGGAGAACATGGAAAAATAAGGGCCATGTGCCAGAGGGCCCGCGCCCTCTGGTCGCCCTATCACCGGCATGAGCCTGACCCCCGAACTGCTGCTGCACGGGTATTCCATCGGTATTTTCCCGATGGCCGAACACCGCGACGATCCTGAACTGTTCTGGGTTGATCCCAAGTTTCGCGGGATATTTCCGCTGGACGGGTTCCACATCTCGCGCAGCCTTGCGCGCCGCATCCGGAACTGCGGGTTCGAGATTTCAATCAATCGGGATTTCTCCGGCGTTGTTGATGGGTGCGCTGACCGGTCCGACACCTGGATCAACGCGGAACTGCACGCCCTTTATCGCCAGTTGCACCAATCCGGTCATGCGCATTCACTGGAAGTCTGGGACGGAGCGGCGCTGGTGGGCGGCGTATATGGTGTGACGCTGGGGGCCGCGTTCTTTGGCGAAAGCATGTTTTCGCGCCGCACGGATGCCTCGAAAATCGCGCTCGCCTATCTTGTGGACCGGTTGCGGCAAACCGGCTTTCACCTGTTTGACACGCAGTTCCTGACCGCGCATCTGGCATCCCTTGGGGCGATCGAAATCCCGCGTGGCGCTTACAAGAAAGAACTGGAAGAAGCCCTGAACCAGAGCGCCGACTTTGCTGCGCCGATCACTCAGTCCGCAGAAGGCGTGATACAACGGATGACCCAAACGTCATACCGCGCGTGATCCAGCGCATTCAGCGCCGGAGAGGTCGCGATCATCCAGCCATCAAATAGCTGATCCGCTTTGCCCGTTTCCCAAATGGTCAGATAGGCGAAGGCATCGCCTGTCGGGTTATCCACCGGATACCGGCAATCCCCCAGCGCCACATCCAGCCCGAACACAGCTTCGGTCTGACCTGTCTGCAATTCGATATCAACCGTCTGGCCACTGACTTTGTCGAGCCCGCGCAGCATGGCGCCGGGGCCAGAGTTGACTTTCTGCTGCGCGGCGGCGCCGGTTCCAGCCAGCAACAGGGCAATTAGGGCGGCGCGCATCATTCGCCGCCATCTCCGGCTACGAACTTGACCAGCAGCGAGATCAGGCTGACCGCACCCTGGGTATCCTGAATCTCGTCTCCGGGTTCAAAAAAGAAGGGCGAACCACCGGGCATGACTTCGACAAAGTTTCCACCCAACAGCCCTTCGGACGAGATCACAATGGCGCTGTCATCGGGCACAAGCACGCCTTCGGCAACAGAGAAAGTCGTGTCGGCACGATAGGTATCCGGGTTCAGTTTGACCCCGGTAACGGTGCCGATTTTCACCCCGGCAAGACGGACATCCGTGCCGACACCCACCCCTTCCAGCGACCGGAACGAGGCGCCCAGCTCATAGCCCGCAGCACCTTGCGACAGGCCGGTCGATTGGCTGGCATAAACACCAAAAGCAAGGGCACCGGCCAATACGACGCCTCCGACAACAACTTCGGTCCAGTTATGGGTCGACATCTTCGCCTCGTTTATTCCGGGCTCCAGGCCTCGTAATCCCTGCGCTCAACCGGCTTGGCCCGCCGCAGCGACCCGGCAGGCGCATAGGCCAGCGCCGTACCTGTCAGGTTCTCCTGATGCGGTTTTTCCCAGGCTTTGTGCGGCAGCGGTTTGTCGGTCGGGGGTTCGTCCCAGGTGCGGTGCAACCAGCCGTGCCATTCGGGGTCAACCCGGCTGGCTTCGGCCTCGCCATTGAAAATCACCCAGCGCCTGCTGTCGTCGGCGGTGCGATAAAACACATTGCCTTCATTGTCTTCGCCCACTTTCACACCCTTGCGCGCCGTATAGAGCTGCGTGTTCAGTGTTGACCCGTTCCACCAGGTCACGGCTCGTAAAAGACTGTTCAGGATTCCCATCGGCTGCCTCCGGCATTTCGGTCGAGAGAAGGTATGGACCAAAGGCTCGCCAAGGTCCAGTGCCCCTTGGGCTTCCAGCGTCACTGCGGCAGGAAGGCGGTCACTTCGATCTCGATCCGGTACTTCGGATCAATCAAACCGCATTCGATCATCGTCGCAGCCGGTGGGTTGGCGCCAAACGTCTCGGCCAGAACCGGCCAGCACAGCGCGAATTCATTGCGGTCCGGCAACATGTAGGTGACCCGAACCACATCTTCAAAACCCGCACCCGCCTCAGCCAGCGCCTTGCCTATGATGTCCAGCGCAGACCGGCATTGCGCCACCACGTCCTCGCCCTGCCCGACGGTCCCGGCGACATGAACCCAGCCGCCCGCAACTACTGCGCGGCAATAGCCGACTTTTGCCTCAAACTCACCGCCCGAAGAAATGCGCTTCACCGTCATAATCCGTCACCTTTGTTGTTCGAAAGCTTACTTAAGCTCCCGCTGCCTGATTGCGCATGCCTTCGCGTGCGAACAACGGATCCCCAGCTTCATCTGGCTATAAATATCCCGGGGGAGATGCCCGAAGGGCAGCGGGGGCAGAGCCCCCTGAACCGGTTCAACTGAAGTTCCACCGTCGCGGTAAAAAGCCCGGCCTCAACCCGCCGAGGCCGATTCCTTGGCCGCATCGGCATAGATGAACAGCGGCTGCGCGTCGGACATTACCGCCTCTTCGTTCACCACAACCTCGCTGACGTTTTTCATGCCCGGCAGTTCGAACATGGTGTCCAGCAGGATATCCTCGAGAATAGACCGCAAACCACGTGCACCGGTTTTGCGCTCGATGGCTTTCTTGGCAATTGCCTTCAGCGCGTCATCGGTAAAGCCCAGCTCAACATCTTCCAGCTCGAACAGGCGCTGGTATTGCTTGACCAGGGCGTTCTTTGGCTTGGTCAGGATGGTGACCAGTGCTTCCTCGTCCAAATCCTCCAGCGTTGCTAGAACCGGCAGACGACCGACGAATTCGGGGATCAGACCAAATTTCAGCAGATCTTCGGGCTCCAGATCCTTGAAGATCTCGCCCACGCCGCGCTCGTCATTGTCACGCACATCGGCGCCAAAACCCATGGCCGAGCCCTTGCCGCGTTGTGCAATGATCCGGTCCAGACCCGCAAAAGCGCCGCCACAGATGAACAGGATGTTCGTGGTGTCCACCTGCAGGAATTCCTGCTGCGGGTGTTTGCGGCCGCCCTGCGGCGGAACGCTGGCCACGGTGCCTTCCATCAGTTTCAGCAGCGCCTGCTGTACACCTTCACCGGACACGTCGCGCGTGATCGACGGATTCTCGGATTTGCGCGTGATCTTGTCGACCTCGTCGATATAGACGATGCCGCGCTGCGCGCGTTCAACATTGTATTCACTGGCCTGCAAAAGCTTGAGAATGATGTTCTCAACATCCTCGCCCACGTAGCCGGCTTCCGTCAGCGTTGTGGCATCGGCCATGGTAAAGGGAACATCCAGTATCCGGGCCAGCGTTTGCGCAAGCAATGTCTTGCCACAGCCGGTGGGGCCGATCAGCAGAATATTGGATTTCGCCAGTTCGATATCATTGCCCGCTTTCTGGGCGTGGTTCAGACGTTTGTAGTGGTTGTGGACCGCGACCGACAGGACGCGTTTTGCGGTGGCTTGACCGATCACATAATCGTCCAGCACCTCGCAGATATCCTTGGGCGTCGGAACGCCGTCCGAAGACTTCAGCCCGCTGGCCTTGGTCTCTTCGCGGATGATATCCATGCAGAGTTCGACACATTCATCACAGATGAAAACGGTCGGGCCTGCGATCAGCTTGCGCACCTCATGCTGGCTTTTGCCGCAGAAGCTGCAGTAGAGCGTGTTTTTCCCGTCACCGCCTGAATTCGTCGCCATGATCTACCTTTCGGGCCTCATCCCAGCACCCCCGGCGGGGATGCGTTTTCGCCTGTTCGTGCAGCTTAGGCCAGCGCTTTGGCCGCTACAATCTCAAAATGGTTCCTGCACCGGTGGTGCAGGCTCCGAAACTCAGACCTCATCCGCGTCCATTTTTGCGCGGTTTTCCACGATTTCGTCGATGTGGCCCCATTCCTTGGCCTCTTCCGGGCTCATGAAATTGTCACGGTCCAGCGCTTTTTCAACCGCCTTTTTTGTCTGCCCGGTATGACGCACATAGATATCATAAAGGCGATCCTTGAGTTTTTGCGTCTCGGCCGCGTGGATCATGATATCGCTGGCCTGACCCTGATATCCGCCGCTGGGCTGGTGCACCATGATCCGGCTGTTGGGCAGCGAAAAGCGCATCCCTTTCTCGCCGCCGGCCAGCAGAACCGATCCCATCGAGGCCGCCTGACCGATCACCAACGTGGAACATTTCGGCTTGATATACTGCATTGTATCGTAAATCGACAAACCGCTGGTCACCACGCCACCGGGCGAATTGATGTAGATCGAGATTTCCTTGTTGGGGTTTTCCGCTTCAAGGTGCAGCAGCTGCGCCACGACCAGATGGCTCATGCCATCGTGAATCGGGCCGTTGATGAAGATGATCCGCTCTTTCAGCAGGCGGGAGAAAATATCATAAGCGCGCTCGCCCCGGCTGGTCTGTTCCACGACCATGGGGACAAGCGTATTCATGTAGGTATCTACGGGATCGAACATTCGTAACCTGCCTGTTTTGCTGTGGATCGGGACATTATCCCAACAAGTGTTACCTGAGTCTTAGTGTTGGCTCCGGGGGGCTGCAAGGGGGTGTCGGTGAGAACGCGGAATGAATGTGGACCGCCGTCAATAAGATTGTCACACCTGCCGCTGTTCCGCAGCAGCACCCTATCCGTGATTACGCCCTGCCAAAGGGGCTGCGGGGAAAACGGCTGCGGGTTCCCCTTTTTTCATCACGGTTTTTTGATTCATACATATAGCAATAATTGATCGAAACATGTACTGAAGTGGCTCGCAGGCGACGAGCTTTACGTAACGGAAACTATGCCCGGTCAACGGGTTCACAAGGAACACATTCGATGGCACTTCCACAGCTGTCCCAGGACATGCCGCAACACGACCTGGATCGTATGGTCGATAACGCGACACGCGCGTCCAACTTCCTCAAGGCAATCAGTCACGAAGGCCGGCTGATGATCCTGTGCCACCTGGTGTCCGGTGAGAAGTCGGTCACCGAGCTGGAGGAACTGTTGTCCGCCAGACAAGCCGCTGTTTCGCAACAGCTTTCCCGCCTGCGGCTGGAGGGGCTTGTGATACCGCGCAGAGAGGGCAAAACCATCTTTTACCGGTTGGCAGATGATCGCCCGCGCCGGATGCTTGAGGTGGTGTACGAGCTGTTCTGCGGTGACGACAGAGGCTAGCTCTGGCTTGGTGTCGAGAAAGGTGCTACCGAATCCGTATCGAGCACTGAGGAGACACACATGATCCGCGTAATTCTGATTGGCCTGAGCCTGTTTGCACTGACCGCCTGCGAAACCGCCAAAGGCGCGGGCAAAGATATCGAAAAGGCCGGGGATGCAATCCAGAACGCAGCTTCGGACGTGCAGGAAAGCCTATAAGCGCGCTTATCTTGCGGGCGAGCCGGACACTAACGCAATATATGGTTGAAGATTGCGCCCACACGCAGTAGTCTAGCCCTACAGGTGCATAGACGCGGCATTGCATATCTGACACTAAATCGGGGCTCTTTCGCGCACGCAGAAGAGCCCCGTTCCCATTCGGCAGGGGTGAGTGGTAGCCTGTATGAAACCGAATTTCGGCAAAGGAAAAGGCGTCAGGTGCGCAGACGCGGTCTTTGCATGTACCCTTTCGGATACGCCCTGACGCCTTACCGGGTCGACGTACCCCGAGGAGCACTCCGATCCAGTCGCCCCAGCCCCCTGAGAGACTGCAGCCGCCGCTTTGTCCCCTAAGGTCCATCGCGACATGCATTGGCCGTCTGAGAAGATGGTCACCCGACCTGGGTCTACGACCCATTTCCGGCTGATCACCTACCGGTAAGCCATTGCAGCTAAACGCAAATCATAAGATCCGCCCTTCTCTGCTCAGACCCCCTTGGCCTTTGCGTCCCGCCCCGGTTCCGAAGACCCTGTGCGGTGAGATGACTGTTGCACCACGCCCTGCATCCGACAAGAAAATAGCACTGCAGCATGAAAATTAGACGGGGATAAGATGTTGATATCCGGCGGGAGAGTTTTGTGGATAACCCGAGAATCCCCGATCCCGCGAAGGGTTGAGGGCGGAAAAAACCGGACGTAACCCCGGCACCCGAAATTCCTGCGATGCTGCGGGTGCAAAACGCTCCGTGCGGACCGTTAGGCCGAAATTGTGCGATTTGTACAACGCTCGGACCCCCAATCCTACGAATCGTACAGACGGAGATTCGCCGATGCGCTGCACCATTTCCTACGCCCGCGCCCATCTGGGGCCGCTGATCACCCGCGCCCAGGACCCGCGCGAGGTGATCATCCTGACCCGGCACGGCAAGCCGCTGGCCGCGCTGGTCTCGATGACCGAGGCCAACCGGATCTGGCAGTTGCAGGATGACGAGGAGATCGGATGGAAACACCCGCTGTCGGGGCTGCGCGGGATGTGGTCAAAAGGGCGCAACATCCCCGGCATGGAACCGGGACCGGACGGCCGCTATGTCACCGCGCGCGAGGCCGCGCTGAAGGTCCGCGAGATCCAGATGACCCGCGCCGAGGAACGCCGCATTCTTGCGCGGGGCGGTCTGGATCCTGTCGCAGGCGGTGAACTGGCCGCCCGGCCTGCCTCCTCACTCTGGAGACGCTGGTTCCGTTTCTGAGAAGCGTTCCGGCCCGGCGGTGGTACCAACACCCCCTCCGCCGCAATCCGTGAGCAACGGCGGCTCATACCCCTTAACAACCCGACCGGGCCGGAAACGCTTCGGTTCACCTGACGGGCCGGAACGGGGTCGAAAACAGTCCCGGTGCGCAGGCTACGGAATTCTCTGATCTGATGATCGGCACCCTTCTTTGGGGTGCGGGCCGTGCTGGCCTGTGACTGAGATTGGATGCGCGCGCGGCGGTTGCAACCTGTCTGAAGGAAACTTCATCAAGGGTTTATGCGCGGGAAAGGTGGGCAAGAAGAAAACCCCACCCCTGCCCGGTATTGCGCATTGCGTTTTTCCTTCCAACACCGCGCGCCACAACTTAAACAGGGATTTCAAATAACTGCCCTCATCCAGGGGCGTCCGATCCAACTTGAAAAGCCCCAGACAGAACATGCGATTTCCAAAACGACAACATCGAGAGTTCAAGAGCACTGTGCGCAGGTTCCGCAACGAGTTTTCACTGTTCGTGCTGGAACAAAGCCGCGGACAGGTGCTGTGCGGGCCGATGAAGGGGTTTCGCTTTGTCGAAAACGCATTCTGGGGCGGGCATTCGGATACGGCCACGAAAATCTTTGGCCTGTATGAGCAGCAGAACCTGAAGGTGCTGAGCAACTCGGACAAGCCGGTGCTGGTGGATATCGGGGCGGCGGACGGCTTTTGGGGCGTCGGACTGGTGGCCGCCGGGCAGTTCGAAAAAAGCGTGTGCTTTGAGGTTTCGGCAAAAGGCCGGGATGTCATCCGCGAAACGGCGGAACATAACGGCGTGGGCGACCGGGTGACGGTGTTTGGGGATGCGCTGACGGACACGGTTGAAAACATCGCAAGCGTGGCCCCTGACCCGGCGGACATCTTCTTTCTGATCGATATCGAGGGTGTCGAATTCAGCCTGTTGACCGAAGATTTTCTGACGCATTTCCGCAGATCGGAATTCCTGATCGAACTGCACCCCCAGATGGTCGAGGATGGCGATGCGAAACTGAAAGCGATCGAAGCGTTCTGCGCCGGGTATTTTGATATCACCTATGTGGACGGAAGCGTGCGGGACACATCCGAGATGGATGAGATTATCCGGTTGGGGGATGATTTCAAATGGCCGATCCTGTCCGAGGGGCGCGGTTTTCCGATGCAATGGTTGCATTTGGTGCCGCGCGGGTGAGGTGTGATTTCGACGGTTGACCCGCTGATCTGAGGGCCCCAAACGGCCAGAGCCCCGGTGGCGCAAGCGCAGATACAACCGCCCAACCAACCCCACCCCGTAGGGCGGGCTTCAGCCCGCCACCGGATGCAGCCTGTCCGTGCGCATTGGTATGGGGTCGGGGAAATGGGGGAGTTGTGGATTGGCGGGCTGAAGCCCGCCCTACGGCATATCAAACCCGGTTGGGCGACAGAACAGAGGGCAGCGCCGGCCCGAGGGGGTGAGGCCCGTCTAGGAAACGGTCCAGTGGACCGTTTCAGGGCCGAACGGGCGGAGCCCCGGGGCGCAAACGCTTTTGCAACGGCTGATCAGCAGAACAGAGGGGCGCGACCGACCCGAGGGGAGGCGCAAACGCGCCGCCCCATGGGGGCGGGTCGGCGCGGCCCGGCGGTGCCGCCGGGCGGGTGGGTTGAGAAACTGGAAACGTGAAACGACGTAAGTTCTATACTTCTTCAACTGCCCCGGCCATCGATTCTACATATAGTGGCAGCACATCACAATTTATCGACATACAGAAAAATTGGGGGTTTCCTGTGGAGGAATCTGTTGACAACCCCCCTATATTGGGGCAAAACATGTTCCAAACGGCACATCTAGGGCGAATACACCGCCAATGGTGATGTTTCTGTTTTTGTTATCTTGCATATTGTAGTGTGTCGAGCCATGCTGATGTATGAGCTACAAACGAATCGCGCCGCCAAGGTGGTCAGACCAAGACGGCGCTTCGTTGTAGTACCGCACCAACCTTGGGGGGTTGCCGCGGTCAGTTTGCAACGCGTGAATCCTGACGGATTCACAAAAAACAGTCAAGGCGCCCCTCGTTGAAACATTGAACGAGGCAGCATTATGCCAAACTACTACGTTAACCAAAACCCACAGCCTGACGGCTATCACGAAGTGCACGTTGATGATGGAACGTGCACACACCCTCCTCTTCTCGCAAATCGCATACCACTTGGGTGGCATTCGACTTGCCAAAGCGCAGTGGCTGCTGCGAGGCAACAATACTTCCTGTCGGATGGTTGTGCTTATTGCGTACCATACTGTCACACTCGATAGGGAGCATGATATGGCTACTAACCCACCATCAGGTGATGGACGTCGAAACGGAATGGTCAAAGGCCGTTCGCAAACCAAGACTCCATCCGGTCACTACGTGAAACGCGACACATCAACTGGTCGCTTCATGGATGTCAAAACTTCCGACAAGAAGCCCTTCAAGGGTGTTCGAAAGGAAAAATAGTAGGTTGAGCGACTGCGGTCGCTCTCCCAACCCACCGTGTGGGCACGCAGGTTGGCTGCGCCAACCGCTTTCGCCCACCGTCACTAAAAATGGACAGCCTTAGCTGTCCATTTTTAGTGCGGAAATAAACGCCTCCTGCGGGATATCCACCTTCCCGAACTGACGCATCTTCTTTTTACCCGCTTTCTGCTTGTCCAGCAGTTTGCGTTTCCGGGTGGCGTCGCCGCCGTAGCATTTGGCGGTCACGTCCTTGCGCAGGGCGGACAGGGTCTCACGGGCGATGACCTTGCCTCCGATGGCGGCCTGGATCGGGATTTTGAACATGTGGCGCGGGATCAGGTCCTTGAGCTTTTCGCACATCGCGCGGCCCCGCATCTCGGCCCGGTCGCGGTGAACCATGGTCGACAGCGCATCGACCGGTTCGTCATTCACAAGGATCGACATCTTGACCAGCGCGTCCTGACGGTAGCCGGTCATCTGGTAGTCGAAGCTGGCATAGCCCTTGGTCACCGATTTCAGACGGTCGTAGAAGTCAAAGACGACCTCGTTCAGGGGCAGGTCATAGACGACCATGGCGCGCTGGCCCGCATAGGTCAGGTCCATCTGGATACCGCGGCGGTCCTGGCAGAGTTTCAGCACGTCGCCGAGATATTCGTCGGGCACCAGAATGGTCGCCTTGATGCGCGGTTCCTCAAGATGGTCGACCTTGGACAGGTCGGGCATGTCGGCGGGGTTGTGCAGCTCGATCATCGCGCCGTCTTTCATGTAGACGTGGTAGATCACGCTGGGCGCGGTGGTGATGAGGTCGATATCGTATTCACGCTCGATCCGGTCGCGGATGACCTCGAGGTGCAGCAGGCCAAGGAAGCCGCAGCGGAAGCCAAAGCCAAGCGCGGCCGAGGTTTCCATCTCATACGAGAATGAGGCGTCGTTCAGCGCCAGCTTCTCGATCGCGTCGCGCAGGTCTTCGAATTCGGCTGAATCCACCGGAAAGAGGCCACAGAACACCACCGGCTGCGCGGGTTTGAAGCCCGGCAGTGCGACTTCGGTGCCGTTGCGGTCATTGGTGATGGTGTCGCCGACGCGGGTGTCGCGGACCTGCTTGATCGAGGCGGTCAGGAATCCGATCTCACCCGGGCCGAGGCTGTCGACCATCTGCATTTCCGGGCGGAAGACGCCGACGCGGTCGACATGGTGCAGAGTGCCGTTCGACATGAACTTGACCCGCATCCCCTTTTTCAGCGTGCCGTCCATGATGCGGACCAGAACAATGACGCCCAGATAGGCGTCGTACCACGAATCCACCAGCATCGCCTTGAGCGGCGCGTCCAGAGTACCCTGCGGCGCGGGCAGTTTGTGCACGATCGCCTCCAGCGTTTCGTGGATGCCCTGCCCGGTCTTGGCGCTGACCTGAATGGCGTCGCTTGCGTCGATGCCGATCACGTCCTCGATCTGTTCGGCCACGCGGTCACAGTCGGACGCGGGCAGGTCGATCTTGTTGAGGACCGGCACGATCTCATGATCCGCGTCGATGGCCTGATACACGTTCGCCAGCGTCTGCGCCTCGACCCCCTGGGTGCTGTCCACAACCAGCAGAGAGCCCTCGACCGCGCGCATCGACCGGCTGACCTCGTAGGCGAAATCCACGTGGCCGGGGGTGTCGATCAGGTTCAGCACATATGTCTCGCCATTATCGGCGGTATAGTCGATGCGAACGGTGTTGGCCTTGATGGTAATGCCACGCTCGCGCTCGATATCCATGCTGTCGAGCAGCTGTTCCTTCATGTCACGATCCTGCACTGTCCCGGTCTCCTGGATGAGCCGGTCAGCAAGGGTGGATTTGCCATGGTCGATATGCGCGACGATGGAGAAATTGCGGATATGAGCGAGGTCTGTCATGGGTTGGGGATATGTAGAGGAATCGTGGGTTGGTCAATAGAAACGCGACAGAGTTTCGGTGCCTTGTGCGTTAAACCACGTTGTTGCAGATTGAAACGATCAAACTGATGGGGAGTACGTGTGATCGATTACGGCTTTGGGCAAGAGTTGCAGGAAAAACTGCCAACCCTGCCGCCCGCTGCGGTCAAGACAGTTGCGGCACGGGTGGCACTACAATGGCTCCCATATATCTTCGGGTTCTTTGAGCAAAACAGCAATAGAACAGACATTCAACATTTTCTACTGTTATGTCTAAGAGCATGTGTTGTTTCCGGGCTCGAAGGGACGAGACCTAGTGCGGAGGTCACTGCTCTCAATGCACATTTAAACTCCAGATACATTTCGGCCGCCGACACCGGAAGAATACTCAACATCCTTCCTAAAAGCGCCAGTATCGCTTCTAACGCCATCGGTATTGCCACCAACGAAGTGGACATTATTATTTCAAGTCTTCCTACTCACCTCACTGCCTATCACGGCGAAGGTCTAAAAGAGCGAACAGCCGATACTGCTGCACTCACCGTCGCACCTGAGGATACCGAACAAGTGTTCGCCACCGAGCTCTGGCATGGTGAGGTACCTGAAACACACGCTGGCTTGTCGCAACAATTCTTCGACAACGCTACGGGGACTCCATGGGAGTTTTGGGCCGCATGGTATGAGGGGATGCTGAACGGCGAACCAATGGACTGGGAGCTGCAACGCCGGGTTGCTCTGATTGACAATAGTGTTTGGTTGGAAGGCCCGGAAGCTGTTGCCGAAAAAATCGAACAAATTCAGGCTCGGTGGCAAGTCGAGAAAGCCTTATCGGACATTAAAGACAGCCTGACGGTTCGAATATCTGCGCGTCACGGTATCGGAGGCAACAATCCTCCTGAGAGCATCGAAGACGAACGGTTGTCCGGCGCGATAACCTTTATCTGGGAAGCCACCGAAGACCTCTCGACGGCTTTGGAAGAGGAACGCCCTGCTCGCGAGCGGATTGAGGCGAGTCTGGGCAAACTCAAAGCAGGACTGGTTGGCTTACTCAAGTGGAGTGCTTTAACAGTTAAGTTGGCAGTTGGCACCGTTGTCGTCATAAGCGCGAAGAAAGTCACAACCGCAGTGGTGGATGCTTACATTGTCAAACACCCAGAGAAAATTGAAGCGTTGATCAAAGCCGTCGAAGACTGGCTGCCGTACTTGCACTGACCAATGCCGGGCTGAAGCCCGGCCTACGGGGGTGGTGGGGATGTATCGTTTCCGGATCGTGCAATCACTTTTTCGCAACGTATGATTGATCCGCGCGCCCGTTTGATTCATACTCCGCCGCAGACCGAGAGGGGCGCAAGACCCGTCCGGGCAGGCAAAAAACGAGGCTCGAGTATGAAACAGTTCCTCATTATCGCATTTTGTGCGGCATCGCTGACGGCGGTGGCTCAGGTCGCGGATGCGGCGCAGATCAGGCAGGCGTGCATGGCGTCGGACCGCTCGGCCGCGACGCGGGACCGGTGCAGCTGCATTCAGCGCGTGGCGGATCAGGCGTTGACGCGCAGTGATCAGAAAACCGTGGCGAAATGGTTCAAGGACCCCCATCAGGCGCAGGTGCTGAAGATGTCGAAAACCGCGCGCGATGATGCGCTGTGGGATCGGTACCAGAACTTTGGCCAGATGGCGCAGGCGATCTGCAGCTAACCCGTTCAGAATGCTTGACCTGATCCACGCTGCGTCCCAGAAAGGCGCAGCGAAAGGTGTGTTGCATGGTAATGAAAGGGCTGACCCTGCGGGGCCTTGAAGTGTTCGAGGCTTTGGCGCGGACGGGATCGGTGGCGCAGGCCGCCGAGATCACGGGGCTCAGCCAGCCATCCGTTTCGCAGCAATTGCGCAATCTGGAAAACGCATTGGGGGCCGAGTTGGTCGATCACGGGCGGCGGCCGATGCGGCTGACGCAGGCGGGGCGCAGCTTCCTTGCGCGGGCCGAGGCGGTTCTGGCCGAGCTGCACATGGCCCAGAGCGAGCTGTCGGTCATGGATCTGGGGCATCTGACCACGCTGTCGATCGGGCTGATCGACGATTTCGACAATGACCTGACGCCGCGGCTGGCCACCCTGCTGGCCGACAGCCTGACCCGGTCGAAATTCAAGCTGATCACCCTGTCGAGCCTTGATCTGTTCGAGGCGCTGGCCGAGCAGCGCCTGCATATGGCGGTCACCGCCCATAGCGGCGAAGTGCTGGAGGGGGTGGTCGAATACCCGCTGGTCCACGATCCGTTCATTCTGGTGGCCCCACAGGGATCGGGGGGCGTCGAGGCCGTGCAGGAGCGGCTGCCGTTTCTGCGCTATGCCCGCGAGCAGCTGATCAGCCGCCAGATCGAGGCGCATCTGGCGCGCCGCTCGCAGGTGTTCGAGGAACGGTTCGAGATCGGCTCGCACATGGCGCTGATGGCCATGGTGGCGCGGGGTCTGGGCTGGGCGATCACCACGCCGCTGGGCTTCATGCGCGCGGCGCGGTTTCATGAGGGGCTGGAGGCGCACCCTGCCCCGTTCGGAGAGTTCTCGCGCAACATATCGCTGCTGGCGCGCACCGAGTGGTCCGATCAGGTCCCGCAGGAGGTTGCGGGCATGACCCGGCGTCTGATGCAGAACCAGATCGTGGACCCCGCGCTTGCCAAGCTGCCCTGGCTGAGCGGCCAGTTGCGGGTGACCGGCGGTTAGGTGTCCAGATGGGCGGCAAGCCCGTCAACCGCTGCTTCGATCAGGTCCAGCGCGCCGTCGAAATCCCGCGTGTAATACGGATCGGGTACGTGATCGGCACCGGTCTGAGGGGCGAAATCCGTCAGCAGGCGAACCGGCGTGCCGTTGCCCGGCGGGCGCAGGTCTTCGATATCAGCGATGTTTTGGGCATCCATGCCGATGATCAAGTCGAACCGGTCGAAATCCGCGACGGTGAACTGGCGCGCGCGCAGGTCGCCGAGGTCGATGCCTCTGCGGTTTGCGGCCTTCTGCATCGGGCCATAGGGCGGATTGCCCGCGTGCCAGCCCATGGTTCCGGCACTGTCGGTTGCATGATGCGGTGCGCGGGCGCGAAAGACGCCCTCGGCCGCGGGAGAGCGGCAGATATTGCCCAGGCAGACAAAGAGGATACGGTGTGTCATGGCCAAGGTGTAACGCGCGGAGGGGATATGGGAAAGATCGTCATTCTGACCGGGGCCGGGATTTCGGCAGAAAGCGGGCTGAGCACCTTCCGCGACGAAGGCGGGCTGTGGGCGCAGCACCGGATCGAGGATGTGGCCACACCCGAAGGTTTTGCGCGCGATCCCGCCTTGGTGCAGGGGTTTTACAATGCGCGCCGCGTTCAGGCCGCCGCTGTGCAGCCCAATGCGGCCCACATGGCGCTGGCGCGGTTGCAGCAGGGCTGGCCCGCAGAGGTCGTGATCGTGACCCAAAACGTCGACAGCCTGCATGAAGCGGGCGGTGCGACGGGTGTCATCCACATGCATGGCACATTGGCGGGTGCCCTGTGTTCCGGGTGTGATCATCGCTGGCCCGCCCCGCCCGAGATGGCCGTCGCCGAGCCCTGCCCCGCCTGCGGCCAGCCCACCGCCCGGCCCGATGTGGTCTGGTTCGGCGAGATGCCTTATTACATGGACGACATCTACGACCACCTTGCCAGCGCATCGATCTTTGCCGCCATCGGCACCTCGGGTCAGGTCTATCCGGCGGCGGCCTTTGTCCACGAGGCGCAGGCGGTGGGCGCGCGGACGGTCGAGATCAATCTGGAGCCGACGCCCGGGCCGTCGGGCTTTGATGAGCGCATTGTCGGCAGGGCATCCGAAACGGTTCCGCGATGGGTCGATCAGCTTCTTGCGGGATATTCTTAAGCTACAGACAACGCTGGCTTAATTTGTGTACACTATCTGCGATAGCGACTGGAGGACACGCCATGACTGATCAAGACCCCCGCACCGGTGAAATCCTGGAAGACGGCAGCATGGCCGGGCGTGACATGCTGGGGGAACAGCTGTCCAGCCTGTGGTGGACTTTTCTGCTGCGCGGGGTGCTGGCCGGGCTTGTCGGTATTGCAGCGCTGTTCTGGCCGTCTGGCAGCATCGCGTTGCTGCTGCGGCTGGTTGGCGTGCTGCTGATCCTCGATGGTGGCCTGACACTTTTGGGCGTTGGGCGTCGCGGGGTAATGGGAGGTGCCGCGATCAGCGCGCTTCTGATCGGGCTTGTCCTGCTGATCTGGCCGGAAGGCACGGTGAAACTGGCGTTTTTCCTGTTGGGCGCATGGGCGCTGATCATCGGGATCGGATCCCTGGCGGCTGCCGGGCAGATGCATCCAAGTGACCCGCAACGCGGCTCCATGCGGGTCTCGGGATTTGTCGCGCTTGTGGTTGGGCTTGTCCTGATGATCTGGCCAGCGGTGGCGCTGGTTGCGCTGGGATGGGGTATCGCATTCTCAGCGCTGGCGATGGCCGCTGTGATGTTCTGGCTGGCCTCTCGGTTTCGGCAGGCGGGCGACCGCGTCGGTATGAAAACCATCAACAAATAGCTCTATCCGAAGCCGCGTGAAAAACAGGCCGGGCAAAGCCCGGCCTGACGCATGGATGAGGGCTGCAGCGCGGCCCGAAGACAGGCGTTGCCCTAGTTCGAATGTGATCCGTGGCCGCCTTTGTCCTGACGTTCCAGATCCACGGGAATCTCGATCTCGACCTCGCCTGCCTTTTCAAAGATCAGCGTGACCGGCACCATGGCGTCCTGTTCGAACGGGGCCGTCAGACCCATGAACATCACATGGTCGCCGCCGCGTTTCAGCATGTGGGTTTCACCGGCCGGAATGGCAAAGCCTTCTTCGACATGCACCATCTTGGCCACGCCGTTTTCATCGACCTTGTGGGTGTGCAATTCCACACGCGCTGCCGCGTCCGAGGTTGCACCGATCAGCCGGTCATCGGCGTCGCCCTGATTGTGGATCATCATGAACGCGGCACCGGCGATGGCGGTCTTGCCCGAGGACCGGGCATAGGCGTCGTCAACCTTGATGGGGCCTTCGGCAAAGGCGGGGATGGCCAGCGACACGGCGGCCAGAGTTGCAAGCAGAGTGGTTTTGAGGGACATCGCGCCTCTCCTGTATGAAGGTTTGAAAAGGGTGGGTTTCAAACGCTGACAGGAGGCGCGCGGGCCGGGGTTGCGGGAACCGGCAGGGCGATCTGGTTGCCCAGATGCCGCAGCGGAGCTGGCTGCGCCCGTTCCGGCGCGGCTGGCAGTGCTGGTTGCGCGACAGCAACAGCACCCAACAGGGATATTGCATAGTCCGGGCAGTAATGCGGCGGGGCGGTGGGTTGCCCGTTTTCGTCCATATAGACGACGACCGGTCCGGTGCCCGTACACAGCACCATCTGACCCACGGCCTTGTCCATGCCGCGCGACATGGCCAGCCCCTGCCCGGTCAGAACCAGCAGCAGGGACAGCGCATAAGGCAGAAATCTGGTAACAACAGGTCTCATTCTGACCCAGCTATAGGTCAGCAGCGGGAAAAGCTTCAAGCGCCAAAGGGTCGCGCTTGAAGCTGTTTTTCAGTAATCCAGTCCGGGTCTTTTTACCGTGTCTGCGGTGAAGCTGGTATGGGACCGGTTCACCCAGCGCTGCATCCGCGTGCAGGTTGCAATCGCCTTGCGGAATACCGCGGCCAGAAACAGGAAAAGATAAAAACTTTTTAACGTCATAATGTGGCCCCCGCCTGATGAATGACAGTGACGTTAGGTCAGATTCGGAAACCTGTATGTGAAGAAGTTCACCAATGGCGAAAAATTAGTTCCAGATTGAGAACAATGGGGGCCGGAAGGGGCTGACCCAACAGAAAAGGCCCCGCACCGAGAGGGTGCAGGGCCTGAAATTCTGTTGGTTGAAAGACCTTAGGCCGAAGCTTGCGCCTTGGCGATTTCTTTCTTCACTTTCAGAGCGTTTGCCGACAGCTCATCATCCTTGGCTTTGGCCAGGAACGCGTCCAGACCACCGCGGTGGTCAACCGAACGCAGCGCAGCCGCCGAGATGCGCAGCTTGACGCCACGGCCCAGAGTTTCGGACTGCAGGGTAACGTCATTCAGGTTCGGCAGAAAACGACGACGAGTTCTGTTTTTGGCGTGGCTGACATTGTTGCCAGTCATCGGGCCTTTTCCGGTCAGTTCGCAACGGCGCGACATGGTTTCTTCCTTTGTTTCTGGAGGCCGGGCTGGATACCCGCGGCCAAATCACAAGGGGCGCAACCCGAAGTCGCGCCCGAAAACTGGTTGGATGCGTGTAGTGGGAATCGCGCGGGGGGTCAAGACGGGCTGCGCGAAATCTTTCAATTTGCCTGCCATGCAGGAATGGCCCGGACGGGCCATGCCGTTGGCAAGAGTATTTGGCAAAAGGTGAAACGGCCATGACGGCCCTTCAGCCGAGCGTGTCCAGAAGCTGACCGGCAGCGACCGCCGGGCTGAGTCGCCCTTGCGAGACTTCGTCATTCAGGCGCTCCATCTCGGCGCGGGCCTGCGGTGTGTCGAGGCGGGCGAGAAGGGCGTGGCGGACCTCCTGATCGAACCAGTAGCGGGCCTGGGCGGCGCGGTTTGCCGCCCAGATACCGGTGTCGCGGCGCCATTGGGTCAGGGTTTGCATTTCGTCCCAGGCCTGTTCCAGCCCGTGTTCTTCGACAGCGGAAACGGTCATCGCCTTGGGGAAGCCTTCGGGGTCCTGCGGGCGTTTGCGCAGCAGCCGCAGGGCGCCGGCATAATCCGCGCAGGTGCGGGTGGCGGTCGCTTTCAGGTCGCCATCGGCCTTGTTGACCAGAATGATGTCGGCCATTTCCATGATGCCGCGTTTGACGCCCTGCAACTCGTCCCCGCCCGCCGGGGCCAGCAGCAGCAGGAACAGGTCTGACAGTTCGGACACCACCGTTTCCGACTGTCCCACACCCACAGTTTCGATCAACACCACGTCATAGCCTGCGGCCTCGCACAGGGCGATAGCCTCGCGGGTGCGGCGGGCGACGCCGCCAAGGTGGCTCTGGCTGGGAGAGGGCCGGATGAAGGCGTTCTGCTCGCGGCTCAGGCGTTCCATCCGGGTCTTGTCGCCCAGGATCGAGCCGCCCGAGCGGGCCGAGCTGGGATCGACCGCCAGAACCGCGACGCGCAGCCCCTGCCCGGTCAGCATCATGCCAAAGCTTTCGATGAAGGTGGACTTGCCCACACCGGGCGTGCCTGACAGACCGATACGCAGCGCCTGACGCCCCGAACCGGCAAGCTGTGCCAGAAGGTCGCTGGCCTGTGCCCGGTGATCGGCGCGGTTGCTTTCAACAAGGGTGATCGCACGCGCCAGCGCCCGGCGCTCGCCCTTCAGAATTCTGTCGCTCAGGCTGTCTGTCTGCATTCTTGTCCCGATCCTAGAGGCAGGAACAGTTGCCGTGCTTGAGGGGCGTTTGTCCAGACCGGAGGCGGCAGGAATTGCGAAGATCGCGCAGCCTGCGTCATTTCGTGCGGGGCGATTTGCTGATGTGAGCGCGGAAACTGGACGCCACCTGCGGGATCGCGGATAAGGGCCGGATGACCCTACGCCTGCCTATAGACGATGCCATACCCGGCCTGCTGGACACCCTGCGCGCGCAGGGGCGGGCCGTGCTGCAAGCACCGCCCGGTGCGGGCAAGACCACGCGGGCTCCGCTGGCGATGCTGGAGGCGGGTCTGTGCGGCGGCAGGATCGTGATGCTGGAGCCGCGGCGGCTGGCGGCACGGGCCGCGGCGGAGCGGATGGCAGAGACGCTGGGAGAGCGCGCCGGCCAGAGTGTTGGCTATCGCGTGCGGGGCGATGCGAAAGTGTCAAAAGACACAAAGATCGAGGTGGTGACCGAGGGCATTCTGACCCGGATGCTGCAATCGGACCCTGACCTGCCGGGCATTGGGGCGGTGATCTTTGATGAATTCCACGAACGCTCATTAAACGCGGATCTGGGGTTGGCGCTGTGCCTTGAGGTCACGGGCGCGCTGCGGGACGATCTGATTCTGCTGGCCATGTCGGCCACGCTGGATGCAGACCCGGTGGGGCGCCTGATGGCCGCGCCGCTGGTTACGTCGGAAGGGCGGAGTTTTCCTGTCGAGATGCGCTGGCTGGATCGGCAATTGGGGCCACAGGCGCGGCGGCTGGATGCATTGGTCGATCTGGTCGTTGAGGCCGAGCGTGAGACCCGCGCCACCGGCGGCGGGATCTTGGTGTTTCTGCCCGGTGAGGGTGAAATCCGGCGGGCTGAGGCAGCTTTGACCGGACGCCTGCCCGCCAGTTGCACGGTGCGCCCGCTGTTCGGGGCCATGCCCTTTGCGGCCCAGCGCGCGGCGATTGCCCCGGTTGAGACCGGGCGCAAGGTGGTGCTGGCGACGTCGATTGCCGAAACCTCGCTGACGATCCCCGATATCCGGGTGGTGGTGGATATGGGGCAAGCACGGCGGGCGCGGTTTGATCCGGGCTCGGGCATGTCCCGGCTGGTGACCGAGCGGGTGACACGGGCAGAGGCCACGCAACGCGCGGGTCGTGCAGGCCGTGTGGCCGAAGGGCTGTGTTACCGGCTTTGGTCAAAGGGGGAGGATGGCGCGCTGGCCGCGTACCCGCCTGCCGAGATCGAAGCCGCCGATTTGACCGGGCTGGCGCTGGAGCTGGCGCTGTGGGGCGCGGATGCCGCCGATCTGGCCTTTCTGACCCCGCCACCCGAAGGCGCGATGGCCGAGGCGCGTGCCCTTCTGGCGATGCTGGGCGCGCTGGACGGCAAGGGGCGGATCACCGAACACGGGCGGGCGCTGGCGGCGCTGCCGTTGCATCCCCGGCTGGGGCATATGCTGGTGCGGGCCGGACCGAATGCCGCGCCTTTGGCCGCCTTGATGGCCGAGCGCGACCCCCTGCGCGGCGCGCCGGTGGATATCGCTTTGCGGCAAGAGGCACTGCGGGATGTGCGCACCTTTCAGCGCAACCGGGTCTGGCAGGTGAACTTGGGGGCCGTGGATCGGATCAATGCCGAGGCCAAACGGTTGAGGAAACAGGCCGGGACCGAGAAGAATGATCTGAGCGCTGCCGCCATGGCCGCCCTCGCCTATCCCGACCGTATCGGAAAGCGCCGCAAGGGCGATGCGCCGCGTTATGTGCTGTCGGGGGGCAAGGGTGTCGTGCTGGACAGCGGCGATTCACTGGCGACCGCGCCTTTTCTGGTTGTCACCGACACCGATGGCAACCCGCGCGAGGCAAAGGTGCGGATGGCCACCCAGATTTCGGAACGCGAGATCCGCGAACTGTTCACCGACCAGATCGATTGGGTCGAGGTTTGCGCCTGGTCGAAACGCGAACGGCGGGTCGTGTCCCGGCAGCAGGAGCGGTTCGGGGCGATCACGCTGGACGACCGCATCTGGAAGGACGTCCCGGACGACGCCGTGGCGCGTGCGATGCTGGACGGGGTGCGCGATCTGGGGTTGCGGCTGGACGGGGCCGCCGCACGGCTGGCCGCGCGGGTGGAACTGGTGCGTGCCGACGGGGTGGACCTGCCCGACTTTTCGGTCGAGGGTCTGATGGCCGAGCTGGACGACTGGCTGTTGCCGATGCTGTCCGGTGTCAAAAGCGCAGAGGACTGGAAACGGTTCGACCTGCTGCCCGCCTTGCGCGCGCGGCTGGACTGGGCCCAGACCCAGGAACTGGACCGGCGCGCCCCGGGATCGTTTGAAACACCTCTGGGGCGCAAGGTGCCGATCGATTATGGCGCGGCGGTCCCCGAAATCTCGGTTCGGTTGCAGGAGCTGTTCGGCGTGACCCGGCATCCGGTGGTTGGCGGACAGCCCCTGAAGATCACGCTGCTGTCGCCGGCGCAGCGCCCGATCCAGATTACCCGCGATCTGCCGGGGTTCTGGGCCGGGTCTTATGCGGATGTGCGCAAGGATATGCGGGCGCAATACCCCAAGCACCCCTGGCCCGAAGACCCGACACAGGCCGACCCGACGCTGAGGGCCAAGCGCAGGCAGGGATAGGCCTATTGCCACGTCACTTTCAGCAAGCGGCTTGGGCTTTCGGGGCTGTTGCACGAAATCTCACAAATCACGGTAAACTGACCGAAGAACCGGTCACAATCAGAAATAAGCGGACATTTCATTGAAGTCTGGCATTATTGTTGTTACGTCACACAGGTTTCGAAGACAGAAACAGGATTTGAAGAACATCACATGAGTGCTTGGCTGCGAAATATCTGGGAAGAGGTCGGACGCCCCTTGTTCCTGCGCCCCCAAAGGGTGCAGTTTGCGGCCCTGTGTACCCGCAGGCATGAGGATCAGGACGAGGTTCTGCTGATCACCAGCCGCGAAACCGGGCGCTGGATCATCCCGAAAGGCTGGCCAGTCAATGGTCTGGACGGGTTGGAGACGGCGCTGCTGGAGGCGTGGGAAGAGGCTGGCGTGCGTGCAGATGCGGTTGACAAGGAGCCCGTCGGCCAATTCACCTATGACAAGATCTTCAAGGGGGGAACGGCCCAATCGGTCCTGACCCGTGTCTACCGGGTTTCCGTGCGCGAGCTGGCCGATGATTTTCCCGAAGTGGATAAGCGAA
Source organism: Ruegeria sp. BHSB056 (assembly GCF_059613305.1). Taxonomy (NCBI): domain Bacteria; kingdom Pseudomonadati; phylum Pseudomonadota; class Alphaproteobacteria; order Rhodobacterales; family Roseobacteraceae; genus Ruegeria; species Ruegeria sp. BHSB056. The sequence continues at coordinate 26,215 of NZ_JBXWSG010000040.1, forward strand.
AACGTCAGTGGTTTTCACCGGCAGAAGCCGCCAAACGGGTTCAGGAGCCCGAGTTGCAGGCGCTGCTGCGACAGATGTAGCCGTTTCGCAACAATTTGATGGCTGCGCGCTTGCCCCTGAACCGGGAAACCGTTAGCTGCGGGCGATCTGCCAATCTTTGACCAAGCCCATGTCTGACACAAACTCAAAACCGCGCTGGCAGGCGCTTGACACCGACCTGCAACGTATCTCGCGCGTCGAAATTGCCAATCTTCATGTCGCCCGCCCGCTGCTGGCGCCGGGAATCGCACTGGCGTTCATGGTGCTTGCCGGATTGATGGCGGCGGTGCTGTTCGGACGGGCCGACGGCACCTATATCGTCGTGGCTGCGGCCGCGTTCGGGGCCTATATGGCAATCAATATCGGCGCCAATGACGTGGCCAACAACATGGGTCCCGCGGTGGGTGCGAACGCGCTGACCATGGGCGGTGCCATCGTGATTGCCGCCGTTGCCGAAAGCGCGGGCGCGTTGCTTGCGGGGGGCGATGTGGTCTCGACCATCTCGAAGGGGATCATCGACCCGGCCTCGGTGCAGAACAGCAACGTGTTCATCTGGGCCATGATGGCGGCGCTGATCTCGTCCGCCATGTGGGTCAATCTGGCGACCTGGATCGGTGCGCCGGTGTCGACAACACATTCGGTTGTGGGCGGGGTCATGGGCGCGGGGATTGCCGCTGCCGGTTTGAGCGCGGTGAGCTGGGGCACGATGGGCGCGATTGCGGCCAGCTGGGTGATATCCCCGGTTCTAGGCGGCGTGATTGCGGCGGCATTCCTGGCGCTGATCAAGACCAAGATCCAGTATCAGGACGACAAGATCGTCGCCGCGCGGCGTTGGGTGCCGATCCTTGTGGCGGTGATGGCGGCAGCGTTCGCCACCTACCTGTCGGTCAAGGGTCTGAAGCGGATCGTCAAGATTGATCTGCAGATGGCGCTGCTGATCGGTCTGGGCAGCGGTGTGCTGGTCTGGGCGCTGACGGTTCCCTGGGTGCGTCGCAAGTCCGAGGGGCTGGAGAACCGGACCCGGTCGCTGAAAACCCTGTTTGGCCTGCCATTGGTGATATCGGCCGCGTTTCTGAGTTTTGCCCATGGCGCAAATGATGTGGCCAACGCGGTCGGCCCCCTGGCGGCGATTGTCCACGCGGCAGAGTTCGGCGATTTCGCCCAAAAGGTTTCGATCCCGTTATGGGTGATGATCATCGGCGCGTTCGGGATATCGTTCGGTCTGTTCCTGTTCGGGCCCAAGCTGATCCGGATGGTCGGCAGCCAGATCACCAAGCTGAACCCGATGCGGGCGTTTTGCGTGGCGCTGTCAGCGGCGATCACGGTCATTGTCGCCAGCTGGCTGGGCCTGCCGGTCAGTTCCACGCACATCGCCGTTGGCGCAATCTTTGGCGTCGGGTTCTATCGCGAATGGCAGTCGGATCGCAGGCGGAAACAGAACAATGGGCGAAACGCCACAGCGCTGAAGCTGGCCCCAGAAGAATTCCGGCGGCGCAAGCTGGTGCGGCGGTCGCATTTCATGACGATCGTTGCGGCCTGGGTCGTGACCGTGCCTGCCGCCGCCGCCATGTCGGCCGTGATCTTCTGGACATTGACAAGGTTCGTCTGACGACTGCGATCAGAGCCTGATCTGTTCCGGGGACAGCGGATGATCGGGCGCGTGTTTGATCAGGTCTGACACTTTCGTACAGAGAGGGGTGGGCACCCCGGTTTCATGCCCCAGCCGAATGATATGGCCCTGAAGGCTGTCGATTTCCGTTTGCCGCTCGGCCATCAGGTCATAGGCCATCGAGGTCCGGGCGGTGGGGTCGATGGTGAGCATCCGCGCCGCGATCCGGCTGAACAAAGGTGTCGGCAGCCGCAGGATATGCGGCGTCATCCACGCCGGAAGCGGTGTTGTCGAGGCCACCGGATGCCCCGCCGCCTTGAGAACGGACAGCGCCTCGGCCATCTGATCGGCCATGAGGTTGCGCCAGTCACGGCTGAGCAGCTGATCCACAAGCGGCAGCCCCGACAGCGCGTTCAGCGCATTGTTCAGATTGATCACCAGCTTGCCCCATTGCACCGCCTCAATCCGGTCAGTTGCGATAACGGGCAGGTCCGGGCTGCTGAGGGCGGTGGCCAGATCGCCGGGGCCGTTCTGGATGACGATTTCGCCCGATGTGGCCCGGTGATAGCTGGCGGGGCCGTTCGGGACCACGTTGAAGGGGACCATGCCCGCGCGCACATCGCGACCGGGCAGCGCCTTGCGCAGGGTTGCCGCATTCTCGATCCCGTTTTGCCAGGACAGGACGGGTGCGTCCCAACAGGCGGCGTCCGCGATATGTCCGGCCATATCCGCCGTCGCCCCGGATTTGACGGTGACGATGACCAGTTCGGCCTGATCCAGGCAAGCAGGATCGGTGCTGAGTGTCAGGGTTTCCGCCGCAACATGGGCATTGAGGTCATCGTAATCCGTGACCGTCAGCCCATGTTCGCGGATGGGGTCCAGTACACGGGCACGCCCCAGCAAGGTCACCGAATGCCCTGAGCGAGCCAGTAAACCGCCGCAGTAGCAGCCGATGCTGCCCGCGCCTGCGATGACAAGTTTCATGATACCCCCTCTGGTATACCAGAAAGGATCACCGCAAACGGACGGTTACACAAGCCCACCCGCCCCTGACGCCGCGCGCGGGCGGGCCAGCCGGGGCTTTGTCCGCTCAAACTGTTCTGAAATGGCGATAAATTCGCGGTCATCCCCTGTCGGAAGGTGGAAGGCGCCATTGACCCAATCGGCGCTTTTCCACTCATGAATCGCCGTCTCGATCTTTTCTTTCGAGGATGAGACGAAGTTCCACCAGATATAGCGATCCTTGTTCAAAGTGGCGCCAGTGCGGCCTTGCACGGGGGACGTGCATATTTGCAGCATTCGCACGTGTGGGTGCATCTTGACATTACCCCTAACTAGGGATAAATGACAGCCATGACACACGAGACCCAAGACCGAGAAAACCAGGCCCTGGTATTGGCCCTGTTGCGCAGCCAGCAGTTGTTCATGCGTGCCATCGGGCCGGTGTTTCGCGCCGGGGGGCTGACGGCACCTCAGTGGGATGCGCTGGAGACCCTGAACACCAAAGGCGCGCTGTCGATCAATGACCTGTTGCGCCTGACGCTGTCCACATCCGGCAATCTGGATGTTGTCGTCAAAAACCTGATTCAGGCCGGTCTGGTGGAGAAGACCGTTGATGAAACCGACAAGCGCGCCCGCGTTTTACGCCTGACAGAAGCCGGAAAACAGAAAGTGGCCGCGTTCATGCCCGTCCACAATCAGGCGCTGGAGCAGATATTCGGACGCCTGAGCACCGAAACCAGACGCGAGACGATCAGAACGCTCAACCAGCTTCGCAAAAAGCTGCCCCAACCACAGAAAGGCGAGACATGACCAACAAAACCTTCCTGACCGCGCATGGTGTGATCTACATGTTTTTCGCATTGGCGCTGTTTTTTGCGCCAACCATCCTTTGGCCCAATTATGGACTGCAACTGAACGATCAGTATGCCGTGTTTCTGTCGCAGCATAATGCGATCTTTCTGGGTGGCATCGGCCTAATCAGCTTCCTGTTTCGAAACACTGAAACCGGTACCGAGACAGCACAGAACATCCTGAAAGGTCTGATGGGGACCAACATGCTGGGCGTTGTCATCACGCTTTATGCCTGTCTGACCGGGGTGTTCACCGGCTTTGGCTGGTCCGACCCCATCTTCTTTGCGCTGCTTGCCATTCTGAGCTTTGCGCAGCTTGGCAAGAACCGCTGATTACACCCCCTACCCCCTGAACGTGGAGCATTTTACCATGAGTACGATGAAAATCTGGGATCTGCATCTGGCCTATGACGGACCCGTAACCGCAGAGTTTCTGGCCGGAACAAAGGAACTGGCTGAAAGCATCGCCCGGGAACCCGGTGTCGTCTGGAAAATCTGGACCATAGAAGAAGGCACGAACCACTTCGGGTCAACATATCTGTTTCGCGATCGTGCGAGCCTGGAAACCTACAAAGCGATGCATATGAAACGCCTTGAGGCCATTGGGGTTACAGTGACTTCGGATCATGTCTTTGACATCATGGAAGATCTCAGCGCGATCAACAACGCGCCGATATACGGCTGACGGACCCAGAGAGTACCCGCGCCATCAACCTGCCAGCCGCTTTGCATAGGTGGCGCGAGTCATCTCGACATCCTGCACGGTGATGCTGCCGACCTCGGGCATGGTCTGGGCCAGAACGTCCAGAATGATGGCGTTAAGCTCGGCCCGCGTGGGCTCATCGCGGCCACGCATCAATAGCAGCGTGGCGTGCACGAAGGTCTGCGGTTGCGTGCCGATGAAGGAATAGGCAATCGGTGCGGCGCGGATCTTGAGCGCTGAGGCGTCGATTTCATCATGCTTTGCGAGAACGGTATGCAGCCGCTCGCAAATCATCTGGAAATCATGGGTGTCGTCCAGAGATTTGGAGAATTCCAGCGTTACGTGAGGCATTCAGTGCTCCGGGGGTCATGAGAGAGCCTGATGGCCCTCTCGAAACTGCATGATGATCCTAAACGCCCAGACACCAGCGCATTACGGCCTTTTGTGCGTGCAGGCGGTTTTCGGCCTCGTCGAAGATGACCGAGTTCGGGCCGTCCATGACCTCGGAGGTTGCTTCTTCCTCACGATGCGCGGGCAGGCAGTGCATGAACAGC
>NZ_JBXWSG010000041.1:0-28411 GCF_059613305.1 Ruegeria sp. BHSB056
GTTCCCGACCCAGCTGACCGGTCGCCCCGAAGACCAGAAGTTTCACGCGCTGACCCCCAGCCGTTCGCCAACGCCGGACCGGTTCTGTAAAGACCGCCACCAGTCTTCATTGTTCAGGTACCATTCAACCGTTCTGCGCAGACCTTCCTCTACCGTCACGGACGGGCGCCAGTTCATTTCGTTGCGCATCCGCGAGGGATCGATGGCGTAACGCGCATCATGCCCGGGGCGGTCTGTGACAAAGGTGATCTGGTCCGCATAGACCCCCTGCGGTTTCGGGCGCAGGTCGTCCAGGATCGCGCACAGCGTCTGCACCAGTTCCAGATTGCTGCGCTCGTTCTCGCCACCGATGTTATAGGACCGGCCGACAGTCCCTTTTTGCACCACCAGCAAAAGCGCGTCGGCGTGATCCTCGACATACAGCCAGTCGCGGACATTCGAGCCGTCGCCATAGATCGGCAGCGCCTTTCCCGCGATTGCGTTCAGGATCACAACAGGGATCAGCTTTTCAGGGAAATGATAGGGCCCGTAATTGTTCGAACAGTTGGTCAGCACCACCGGCAGGCCATAGGTCTCGTGCCAGGCCCGGACCAGATGATCGCTGGAGGCTTTCGACGCGGAATAGGGTGACCGCGGATCATAGGGGGTATCCTCGGTGAACTGGCCGGTGGGGCCCAGGCTGCCAAAGACTTCATCGGTCGAGATATGGTGGAACCTGAAAGTGTCCGGTTTTCCCTGTCCGGCCCAATAGCTGCGCGCCGCCTCCAGCATGTTGTATGTGCCCAGGACATTGGTTTCGATGAAAGCCCCCGGCCCGTCGATGGACCGGTCAACATGGGATTCCGCCGCCAGGTGCATCACCGCATCAGGCGCATGTTCGGCAAACACCGCCTTCAGGGCCGCAGGGTCTCGGATATCTGCATGAACAAAGGCATAGTTCGGGTTCTCTGCAACCTCGGCAACATTGTCGAGGCAGGCCGCATAGGTCAGCGCATCAAGGTTCACGACCTGGTGTCCGTCCGCAATGGCACGCCGCACGACCGCGGACCCGATGAAACCCGCACCACCTGTCACCAACAGTTTCATATTCTATCCTTCGTAAACAAACGGGCTGTCAAAATCGGCCAGCGCAGGCGCAATCCTGTCCTTGTCGCTCAGCACCGGGTTCCCTTGCAAGGGCCAATCAATACCACAGCTGTCCCAGCGCACACCCCCATCGGCATCCGCATTGTAAAAGCTGGTACATTTGTAGCAGATTTCGGTGTCGGGCTCTAACGTCACAAAACCATGGGCAAATCCCGCCGGCACCCAAAGCTGCCGCCCGTTCTCAAAGCTGAGCTCGATGCCGAAAGATTGCCCATAAGTTGGCGATCCCTTGCGGATATCGACGGCAACATCATAAAGTGCGCCCCGGCCCGCGCGCACCAATTTGCCCTGCGCATGCGGAGGCGCCTGAAAATGCAGGCCGCGCAATGTCCCCGCCGCGGACGACAGCGAATGGTTGTCCTGCACAAATTCCGGCAACACAACCCCAGCCTCCTCCAGCCGCGCCTTGTTCCAGCTCTCAGAAAAAAATCCCCGCAAATCCCCATGCCGCTGCGGGCGAATAACCAATACACCCGACAAACCCGTCTGCTCAATCTCCATATCACCCAACCTCAACAACCTGTTGCCTGTGTTAGGCGAGTATTGTCAGGCTGGGTGTCAATGCAAGGGTGATACGCAATTTGCTGCTCAGTTGACCGCAGCCGGAGGTGGCGGCGCGTTGCCTTACTGGTCCGTCAACCCGTTAGATCGCCTGTTGGTCCAGCATCTCAAGCACGGCGTCGCGTTCCGACAGAACCAGCAGCAGGGCAAGATCGCCCGGTTCCACCTGTTTCAGGATCATAGCGGCGGCCTCGGACGGGGATGCGGCCCTTTGGATCTGGGTCTTGTTATATCCCTGTTCCAAGGCAGACTTTTCGATCAGGTCCGGTATCTCTCCCATTGAGCGGCCCCGTAGATACCCTTCCAGTTCAGCAGCAACGACCACGTCGGGTTGGAAGTTCAACGCGGTTGCGGTGACGTCCCGAATGTCCTGATCCGAGCGGTCTCCGGCATGGCTGAGCATGATGAACCGCCGTTTTGCCGGCAGGGCCGACAGCGCATCGCACACGGCAGAAATCGAATGCGGATTATGCGCGAAATCCACGAAAACCTGAGCGCCGTTGTACCGGAATTCGTTACAGCGACCCGGATTGTCCTTGGCATCCGGCTTGAACCCGGCCAACCCTTGCCGCACCGCCTCAAGCGGCAGTTTCAATGCCAGCGCAAGGCACATAGCCGCCAGAGCGTTCAGGATGTTGTATTTCGCGACACCGCCCATGGTCAGGGGCACGTCGGACACGGCAATGACCGCCTGCTCGGACCGGCCGTCGAAAAAGACGATATTGCCCTGCGAGACATAGGCGCAGCATGTTCCCGCGTCCCGCGCCCGACGGATCAGATCATTCCCGGGATCCAGCGAAAACCACCAGATATTTGCCGCAGTGTTTTCGGCTTCGGCACGGACAAAAGGATCATCGGCATTCAGGGCCAGAACACCGCCCTTGGTCAATGTCCGGTGCACGGCGAATTTCGCCTGAGCCAGCTCGGGCACCGTGTTCACGCCGTATTGCCCCAGATGATCATTCGCCACATTGGTGACAGTGGCGGCCATGGCCGCACGCGTCGGCAGGCCGCGACGCAGGATACCCCCACGGGCCACTTCAAGGCAGCCGATTTCAAGCCGCTTGTCGCGCAGCAACATCCGCCCTCCGCCGGGGCCGGAATAGTCGCCGCGATCCAGAATATCATCACCCACCCGCACAAACTCGGTCGAGGTCAGCCCCGCGACCTTGCCCGATGCGCGGGCGATGGCCTCCAGCAACCGGGTCGTGGTGGTCTTGCCATTGGTTCCGGTGATGAAGGCGACGGGGATGTTGTGAAGGGAGGGCCAGTCAACGTCATCCGGGGCAGGCAGTGCGTTGACAGGCCAGGTTTGACTGCCGGTGCCATGCCCGATGGAAATCTCGTCATCGTCGCACAGGATATCCACACCATGCGCCTCGGCGGCCGCGATCAGGGCGATCAGCGCAGGATTGGCCTCCTTCGCCATGACGCCTTTGACGTCCCGGATCATCTGATCAAAATCGCCGGGCGTGGCCTCCAACAACTCTGCCGCGCAGAAATGCCAGGCGGTCTGCGCCGCAAAGATCGCGGAATAAAGCTGATCCATCGGTGCCGAGATCGCCAGATTGACACCACCGGTGAAGGTTCGGTGGGTCAGCGCCTGATCCTGCCAGCCAAGCGCATCAAGAACGCACCGGGCATGTTTTTCCCACAGTGCAATGACCTGCGCAGGGTCGATATCCGTGAAAAACACGTCCATCACCGCGCCGGGGTGATCCCATAACAGGCCGGGGCCGGTCAGGCGCCGCGCGTCATCCACCCGAATATGATCAGCGGTCGCGTTTTCGATGGTCAGCGCGGTTTCAAGCTCTTCGATCCGGTCCATTCCGGTGCCTCCGCTCAATCCGCGTCTTCGCTGATTTCACGCGCCAGTCTTACACCGCGTTCGTCCCGGATCAGGTTCTGATCGCTGTCGAACATGTCCTCGAACGTGGTGTCGGCGGGGCTGGTCCCGGGTGTCGCCTCGGTTTCAGAGGTTTCGCCATCGGAATTGAAGTAGATGATCTGTTTCCAGCAGCGTGTGGTGTCATCTCCGAAGATCACCAGCAGATCGCCCGGTGCCGCCATCTCCAGCGCTGTGGTCACGGCCTCAACCTCATCCGGGATGATCGAGATTGCCTCATCCGGCGTCCCGCAATCGATCAGGGCCTGCCGCATCATTTGCGGCACTTCGTCATGCCCGCGACCCCGGCGGCGGTCATCGGCCTTGCAGATGAAGTGGTCAAAATGCCCGGCCAGCGCTGCGGCCCCATCAACAATGTCTTCATCGCGCCGGTCGCCGGGCATCGCAACAACGCACAGCCTGCGGCCCTTGACCTCCAACTGATCGGCCAAAGAGGCCATCGCCTTCAGCGCGGCCGGGTTGTGGCCGTAATCAAGGATCACCTTGAAAGGATGTTCATCATAGACATTCATCCGCCCCGGCGCTTGGAAATAACTGGTGTCAAAAGTGCGCAGACCATGCCGGATATTGTCCAGATCGACCCCAAAGCTATAGGCCATTGCCGCCGCGACCATGGCGTTTTGCACGTTGAAGATCGCCTTGCCCTCAAGCGTGGCGGGGATCAGATGCGACCACAGAACGGGGATGTGAAGCCCTTTGTCATAGATGGTCAGCATGTCGCCATTCATGCCTTTTTCCAGCACGATGGCCTTGCCCCCTGTCTTGATATGTTCCTTGACCAGACTGTGGCCGGGGTTGGTCGTGACATAGAAGATCTGATCCGCCCCGGCGTAATCGGCCATCTTCAGACAATTGATGTCGTCTGCGTTTAGCACGGCCGTATCGGTCGCGCTTTCCACCACCACCCGTTTGACGACGGCCAGCTCCTCGACCGTGTTGATCCCGCCCAGACCCAGATGATCTGCCGAGACGTTCAGACAGGCCGCCACGTTCGAGCGTTGATAGCCCAGACCCGAGCGCACCAGCCCGCCCCGCGCGGTTTCCATCACCGCAAAATCGACCATCGGATCACGCAGGACGATCTGCGCCGATTTCGGGCCGGTCATATCCCCCTTTACGCTTAGCTTGCCATCCACATAGACGCCGTCGGTCGAGGTCATGCCAACGATCTTGCCGCTGGTTTTCATGATATGACCCAGCATCCGCGACGTGGTCGTCTTGCCGTTGGTGCCGGTGATGGCCGCAATCGGGATGCGGGTCTGTTCATTGGCGGGGAACAGCATATCGATGACCTTGCCCGCCACATCGCGCGGCTGACCTTCGGACGGGGCCACATGCATCCGGAAACCGGGGGCCGCATTTACTTCGACAATCGCGCCACCGATATCCTTGTAGGATTTGGTGATATCGTCGATCAGGAAATCGACGCCTCCCACATCCAGCCCGACGGCCATGATGGCGCGTTCGGCCATGTCGCGGTTGTCGGGATGCACCACGTCGGTCAGGTCGATGGCGGTGCCACCCGTTGACAGGTTCGCGGTCGAGCGCAGATAGAAAACCTCGCCCTCGGGCAAGACAGTGTCTTCTGTCACGCCCGCATTCTCCATCAGGCGGTTTGCCTGATTGTCCAGCTCAAGCCTGGTCAGTACTTTTTCGTGCCCGATGCCCCGGCGCGGGTCCTGGTTCACGATGTCGACCAGTTCAGCAATCGTATGGGTGCCGTCGCCTGTCACATGGCCGGGGACGCGTTTGGCCACCGCAACCAGTTTGTCGTTCACGACCAGCATCCGGTGATCAAATCCGGTGATGAAGCTTTCAACCAGAATGGCGCGGCTGCGCGAATGCTCCTTGGCCTCGGCAAAGCCTGCCTCGACCTCGGCATCGGAATTCAGATTGATCGAAACGCCGCGCCCATGGTTGGCGTCCAAGGGCTTGACCACCACGGGAAACCCGATCCGCGCGGCAGCGCGCACGGCCTCGCGGGCCGAATAGACCATGCGCTGCTGCGGAACCGGCAGGCCAAGATCGTTCAGCAGGTTATGGGTGTCTTCCTTGTCGCAGGAAATCTCGACCGAGATATGCTTGGTCTCGGACGTAATCGTCGCCTGAATGCGTTTCTGAAACTTGCCGTGCCCAAATTGCACAAGCGATCCCGAGTTCAGCCTGATCCACGGAATGTCGCGTTCCTGCGCCGCCTTGACCAGCGATCCGGTTGACGGGCCAAATTCCTTGCGTTGCGCCCGCAGAACAAAGCTGCGCAGTTCTTCATCCCAGTTGAAGTCCGGGTCGAATTCGTAATCCACCTGATCTTTCAGGGATTGCGGCAGCAGATGCATCAGCAACCGCATCGCCAGATTGCCCGCATCCAGACCGACGTCGCGCTGGCGGTATTCATAAACCATATTGTACTGGCCCGGCTCACCTGTGCCGCGCGTCCGGCCAAAGGTCACGTCGGACCCGGCCACGTTCTGCACCTCGATGGCACAATGTTCCAGCACATGTCCCAGCCAGGTGCCTTCATCCTCGCGCAGGCGGCGGATGAAGCCGCCGGGTTCGCGATAAGAGCAGCCATGTTCCGCCAGACCGGGAAGCGCCTTGATCAAGGCGTCAATAAACTCGGAACCAATCCTTGCCGAGGGCCATTCTTCCAGAATTCCCAGATCGATGACGTGGCGAATGACCGGAAAACTTGCCCAGACATTCGGGCCGACAAAGACATTGGTCGAGATTATTTTCATGAGGCTCCCCGCTGGTTAGCTTTTTGTTTTCTCCCCGCTGGCGGCCTCTTGACCGGACATGTCCGGCAATGTGCAGAACGCCAAATGCTCATCCGGCGGAAAAGCCTGGCGAGCCGTCAGATCATAACGGCACCCTTCGCCCAGAACGTCAAGCCGAAGCCCAAGCAGGCTCAGCGCTTCGCCGCGGCGCGCGTCCCACATCGATGAATGGGTCAGATGACTGGCATCCACGACGGTAACCGATCCGCTGCCCACGACTTCAAGGACATTATCGGGCCCGATGAAGGCTGCCGTGTCTTCGTCGATACCCAGCCCGATCAAAAAAGGGTTGAAAGATGAAGCGGTTAGCAAGCGACCTAGCCGATTGCGCTGTGTGAAGTGCTGGTCGATGATGACGGCGTTGGTCAAACCCATGCCCGGAGCCAGTGTGATATTGCCTTCAGCCGGGGCCGAGTTGCTGCTACCCCCGGCCACCATATGTTCGGACATGATCGACGCGCCGGCTGAAGTGCCGGCAACCGGCACACCGGCCGCATTTCGGCGGCGTATTTTCTGCGCCACAAGCGTGCCACCCAGAATCGCCGAAAGCCGCAGCTGGTTGCCACCGGTCATGAATATCCCTGTGGCGCGGTCCAGCATCTCGGCATAATCGGGATTGTCGCAATCGGCACGCCGCGAGATGGGCAGAAATTCGACCTTGCCTGCACCCAGTTCGGAAAAGATGCGATTGTAGTCCGGTCCGGTTTCTTCCAGCATCGAGGCGGTCGGGATCACGACAATATCGGCATTCTCACCCCCTGAAAGCTCTACGAACTTGCGGTGAATTTGCATTTCCTTGACGCGGTCTTCGCCGCCGCCGATCGGGATGATGAACCCGCGCGGGGTCTCTGCATCAACGGGTGCAGGGCACATATCTTATTTACCTTCCGGTATAAAAGCAGCCAGCCATCGGGGCCACTCGGACGCTTAACCTGTTCATACATGCCGTGTCGGGCCATCTGACCTTATCTGACATGCCTTTCCCCCCAGCGACATCACATGCCGCACGGCAGGGATTTCGTCAAGAACCACCGGTTTTGTGCCTGCTTCAGCCTGCCTGGGCCAAACCCTTCACGACAAAAGCAATCCCCCCCAAACATCAAAGTTCCGGGGGGATCAGATTGTCCGTCAGTTTGCGCGCTGGTTCAGATGTCGAATTTGACACCCTGCGCCAGGGGGAGCTCTGCCGAGTAGTTCACAGTGTTGGTCTGGCGGCGCATATAGGCTTTCCACGCGTCCGAGCCGCTTTCGCGTCCGCCGCCGGTTTCCTTCTCGCCTCCGAATGCACCGCCGATCTCGGCGCCCGAGGGGCCGATGTTGACGTTGGCAATACCGCAATCCGACCCCGCCGCAGTCAGGAACTGCTCGGCCTCGCGCATGTTCAGCGTGAACACACAGGATGACAGCCCTTGCGGTACATCGTTTTGAAGCTGGATCGCGTCGTCAAAGTCGTCATAGCCCATGACATAAAGGATCGGCGCGAAGGTTTCGGTTTTCACAACCGCGCTTTGGCCGGGCATTTCGACAATTGCGGGCTGCATATAGACCCCCGCAGGAAGCCCTTCGGTCACGCGCTCGCCGCCGAACACTGTGCCGCCTTCGGCCCTTGCGGCCTCCAGTGCGGCCGTCATGGCGGCACCCGATGCCTCATCCACCAGTGGCCCGATCAACGTGCCCTCAGACAGCGGATTGCCGATGGGCAAACCGGCATAAGCCTTTTTCAGGCGGCCCACCAATTCCTCGCGGATCGAGTTGTGCACGATGAGACGGCGCAGCGTGGTGCAACGCTGACCGGCGGTCCCAACGGCCGAGAAGACAATGGCGCGCACGGCCATTTCCAGATCCGCCGAAGGGCCGACGATCATCGCGTTGTTGCCACCCAGTTCCAGAATGCACTTGCCAAAGCGTGCCGCAACAATGGGCGCAACCGCACGACCCATACGTGTCGAACCCGTGGCCGAGATGATCGGAACATCTTCGCTGGCCACCAGCGCCTCGCCCAACTCCGCGCCACCGATCAGGACCTGAAGCAACCCTTCGGGGGCATCGCCAAACCGCACCAGCGCGCGTTCAAAGATCTTTTGGCAGGCCATCGCTGTCAGCGGCGTCTTTTCGGACGGTTTCCAGATCACCGGATCGCCGCAAACCAGCGCCAAAGCGGCATTCCACGACCAGACGGCAACCGGGAAATTGAAGGCCGAGATCACGCCGACAGCACCCGCCGGATGCCAGGTTTCCATCATCCGGTGACCTGGGCGTTCCGACGCGATGGTCAGACCATAAAGCTGACGCGACAGGCCAACGGCGAAGTCACAGATATCGATCATCTCCTGCACTTCGCCCAGACCTTCGGACGTGATCTTGCCGGCCTCCCAGCTGACAAGTGCGCCCAGATCGTCCTTGGCCGCGCGCAACTCTTCGCCCAGCAGGCGGATCAACTCGCCCCGACGCGGGGCTGGCACAACGCGCCACGCCTTGAACGCGGTTTTGGCGCGGGCAATGATCGCGTCCATTTCGGTGGCCCGAGTTTCGTGCACTTCGGCCAGCAGGCTGCCGTCAATCGGTGACGTCACCTTCAGAGTGCCGCCTTTCAATGCGGCATCCGTCAGGTCCAGATTTGCAAGCGTGGTTTGGGCTGTCATTACGATGTCTTTCATATCTCAGGCCGCCTTGTTTTGCCGGGTCACATCACCAGCACGATACAGCTGGCCAAATTCTGTTTTCAGGAAGTCATTCAGTTTGACCTGTTCCTGCCGGACGAACCCTTTCGAAGGCAGCGTGCCGGTGCGCATCAGGTCAACAACGCCCAGAATACCCGCAGCTGTGGTGACCTGAATGGCACTCCAGACCTGTCCGTTGATGGTGCGGGCAAAGCTCTTGTTGATCAGGGATTTCTCGCGCAGAACGCCGTTGATCATACCCTTGGCCGTGCAATAGACCAGCACAACGTCCTGATCGGTGCGGGGCAGGGCGGTCTCGAAGATCTCTTTCAGCAGATCGCGGCGGCGTTCCAGCCCCAGATCGTGCAGCAGCAGTTTCAGGATTTCACAATGGCCGGGATACCGGATCGTGCGATAAGACACGGCCCGCGCCTTGCCTTCCAGCGTTTCCGGCAGCGTGCCCAACCCGCCCGAGGTGTTGAAGCATTCGTATTCCACGCCATCATGACCCAGAATCTCGTAATCTTCCAGCGGCGCGGTCTTGACCAGTTTGCCGTTCACGATGGCGTCGCAGGGATTGCAGTACTCGTTGATTAACCCATCGGTCGACCAGGTCAGATTGTACTTCAGCGCATTGGTCGGATAAAGCGGCAGCGCGCCCACCCGCATATGCAGGCTGTCCAGCTCATCAAACTCCGCTGCAAGCGCGGCTCCGGAGATACCCACAAAACCAGGTGCCAGACCACATTGCGGCATGAAAGCCGTCTCACTGCCTTCGGCCAACTGGCGTACGGCCTCGGTGGCCGCGACGTCTTCGGTTAGGTCAAAATAATGCGCGCCCGCCTCTTTGGCGGCCTTGGCAATGTTTGGGGTAAGAAAGAACGGTGCCGCTGAAACGACGGCGTTAAACCCGGTCAGCTCCTTTGCCAGACTATCCGCATCCCGGGCATCAATCTGCTTTGTTCCAATCCCAAGCCTTGTGATTTCACCCAGTGCTTTCAGGTCATGGTCAGCCACAGTCACTGTATAGTTTGGCGAGGCCCTCAGCAGCGTCGCGATCATCTGACCGATCTTGCCAGCCCCGATTACGCAAATATTCCAGGACATCAACGTCTCCGTAAATTTCTGTTCCTGATATTATGGTGCAGGGCTGGCCAGACATTTCCTAGGCCGCAATTTGACGAAGTGATCGACTTATCCGACATTATGCCGGAATAATTGTCATTATGGCGTGACCGCCATCAGGGGTTGAAATCGGTCGGCACCCCGAAAGGAGGAGAGCCAACACCAGTGCCCGTCAAGGAATGCAGAAATGCGACCAGGGCGGCGATTTCCGCATCCGAAAGCGTCATTGGCACAATGTCGATCCTGCTGCGCTGGCGTTCCATCTCGAACCGGTCGTCCCACACCACGAAATCCACCTCTTGCAACCAGGGGACCTTGGGCAACGCAGCCATGTCGGGTTTCCATTTGGCAAGGCTGGTCTGGGGGTCAAGATGGTGACGGATCATGCTTTCGAGATCCGCAAAAGCGCCGTTATGTCCATAAGGCGCAGTCAGGGCGATATTGCGCAGCATCGGCGTGCGAAAGCGATAGGCGTCTTCCACACGGTTGCTTTCCGCCATCCGCCCAACGTCCCGCGCATATGGATCCCATTGCCGGGTCCGACCCGGCCCGAAAGGGGGCAAACCCAGCGCGTGGAACTCTTGGTCCGACATCAACGGACCCGCATGGCAGGTCGCGCATCGCGCATTGCCATAAAACAGGTTCATCCCGTCTTTCTGGATGTCTGACAGCGCATCCTTGTCCCCGGCCAAGTACTGGTCGAATGGGCTGTCGGTGCTGCGCCATTCAATGGCCATGAAGGCCGCCAGCGCGTTGGCGATCTGGGTGATCGTGATGTCTTCGGTGGTCTCGATATCGTCAAAAGCCGCGACTATGGGTGGGCCATAGCGCGGATCGGTCCGCACGCGTTTGGCAAGGATCGGCCAGCCCTTGTCAATCCTGTCGTGAACCGCGCCGGTCACCTGATTTTCAGCGACATTACCGGCCATCTCGAATTGCGCGGTCAGCGGGAACAGGGCCTGCGCTGCCAAAAGCGAGTTCAATCCCCCGGGCAGCCATTCCTGTGCAGGCGAATTGAACCCGTTGCCATAGATGTTCGAGATGCTCAGGCGGCCATCGTGGAAAACGGTATGAATGTCCTTTGCCCCGAGGTTCCACAACCCCGGCGCATTTCGGGGAATGCGTTTGCGGATCCTGTCCGCGCCGGTGCCCGGTGTGCGGTCCGGCCCCAACCCCAGTCCGCCTTCGCCGATCCCCAGGGACAACCCGTCAGAGGTGCCGAAATCGGGATGATGGCAATGGGCGCATGAAATGTTCTGATTGCCTGACAGGATCGGATCGTAAAACAGTTGATGACCGATAGCGGCCTGTTCCATATCAAATGGGATAAAGTCATCATCCGTCAGCGGGCGCGGCAGGTCCTGCGCCACCGCGGCCCCCGCCCATACGAGGACAATCGCCCAATGCGCCAGTTTCTCTATACCCTTTGTTTTCTTGCGACCCCGGCTCTGGCTGAACTGGAACAGGCCCGTGACATGATGGAGGCCGGGGAGTTTGAAGCCGCGCGCGCGGAACTGCTGCCTGCCGCCCGGTCGGGCAATGCCGAGGCTGAGGAACTGATTGGTGTGATGTACGGGCTGGGTCTTGGGGTCGAGCAGGACCACGAAAGAGCGTTTGAATGGTATCTGCGTGCCTCGATGAAGGGGCATCCGGGGGCACAGTCGGGGGTCGGCTGGTACTATGAACTGGGTCTGGGAATGCCCGCGCCCGATCTGGTGCGGGCCTATATGTGGTACACGCTCAGCGCCATTGGCGGCGATCCCGATGCAGCGATCAGCCTTGAGGAAGTGATCAAGAAAATGTCGCCGGAGCAGATCGAGAAGGCGCATGTTCTGGTCAACGACTACAAAGGGTGGATGTACCCGTTTCGATAAGGGCCGGGCCACAAGGCCCGACCCATCCGTTTAGTTCAGGTCCGCATTGCGCGAGGCATTCACATCCGCCTCGGCCGCTGCGACGGCTTCGGTTAGCGCGGCAAAGATTTCATCACCACGGGCAACATTGGACTGAAACCAGGCATAGACCGGAGTGGCAGCCTCTTTGAACGCAGCCTTTTGCTCGGGCGTTGGGACGTACAGGTCACCGCCACCTGCGACGAAGTCCTCATATGCCTGGATCGACTTGCGCTTGGGCGAGGCAAAGGTGGCCTGTTGCAGGGCGTAGAACCCATCGACAACGACCCGACGCATATCTTCCGGCATCGCCTGGAACTTGGCGTTGTTCATCCACCACAGCGCACCCATATAGGCGTGCCCGTCCAGCGTGACATATTGCAGTCCCGCATCGGGGAACTTCATGCCCATAATGTCAGTGATGCCGTTTTTCGAGCCTTCGACAACGCCAGTCTGGAAGCTGGTGAACAGTTCCGGCCACGGAATCGGGGTCGGTGATGCGCCCAGTGCTTTGACCAGTTCCTGCGGCAGGTCTGCAACGACGGTGCGGATTTTCAGACCTTCCATGTCGGCAGGCTCGGCGACGCGGTGTTTTGTGTTGGCGAAGTTGCGCCAGCCACCGGTGTTGCCGATGGTCATCAGGCGGATCGCGCCACCGGAATCCTCAAGCGCCATGTCGCGCATGGTGCGGGTGAAATCGCCTGACAGAACATGCTCGGCGATCCGGTCATCGGCCATCAGATAGGGCAGGTCCAGAACCTGCACATAGGGGAAGATGCCCGACGCCCCGCCCGAGGTAGAGATATAGATATCGATGGTGCCATCCGCCACGCCCTGCAGGCATTCAGCACCGTTCGAGCACAGCTGGGTACCGATAAACAGTTCCACCTCGATGGCGCCGTTCGAGGCCGCTTCAACGTAGTTCTTGAACACGATGAGGCCGTCATAATCCTCGTCGTTTTCATTTGAATTTGCGGTGGCGCGCAGTGTGTAATCTGCAGCCGTTGCAGCGATGGCGGACGCGGCCACCAGCGATGTGGCCACCGCAGCAGTTTTGATGAAGTTTCTGAGCATGCGTTTCCTCCCTGTGATACTCAGTCAGTTTGCAAATCCCGTTATCCTCGGGATCGTCATGGATAGTGCGGGGATGTAGGTGATCAGAAAGATCACGATGATTTCGACAGCCAGGAATGGCAGGATCGCCTTGGCGATTGTTTCGACCCGCTCCCGCGACACTGCGGCGGCTACGAACAGAACCAGGCCCATTGGCGGTGTGGCCAGACCGACGGTCAGATTGACGCTCATGATGATGGCGAAATGGATCGGGTCTACACCGAGACTGGTGAAAATCGGGCCAAGGATGGGCCCAAGGATGATGATCGCAGGGCCTGCATCCAGAAACATGCCAACGATGAACAACAACAGGTTAATCAGGAACAACAGGATCAGTGGATTTTCCGACAGGCTGAGGATCAACGAGGCCAATTGTTCCGGGGCGTGGCTCAGGCTGACGACGGTCTTGAACGCCATTGCTGCGCCAACCAGCAGCAGCACCACGGCCGACGTCATACCTGCATTGCTCAGAACATCGGGAATTTCCCTCAGGGTCAGTGTGCGCAGAACGAAAAACCCGATGATAAAGGCGTAGCCCACAGCGACTGCGGCGGCTTCGGTCGGGGTAAAGATGCCCCCCAGAATGCCGCCCAGAATGATCACAGGCGTCATCAGCGGGAAGAACGCCTTGAGGCTGGCTTTGCGCCGCTCATCCCATGTGTATTTCCGGCTGGCGACGGGAAAATCGTACTTGTCGGCCATGAACTTGATCATCACCATCAAGCCGACACCGACCATGATCCCGGGCACGATTCCTGCAAGAAACAAGGCGGCCACGCTTTCGCCCATGACATAGGCATAGATGATCATGATGCCCGAGGGTGGGATGATCGGCCCGATCACCGAACTCGCGGCTGTGATGGCGGCGGCGAATTTTCGGGTATAGCCCTGTTTTTCCATCGCCGGGATCAGCATCGACCCCAGGGCGGATGTGTCAGCCACCGCAGACCCCGAAAGGCCCGCGAACAGGATCGAGCTCAGCACATTTACATGCGCCAGCCCGCCGCGCAGATGGCCCATCAGGGCCTGGCTGAACTCGACAAGGCGGATGGTAATGCCGCCACGGTTCATCATTTCACCGGCCAGCATGAAGAACGGGATGGCCATCAGCGGAAAGCTGTCCATGCCGTTGTAGACATTGCGATAAAGCAGGGTGATGTCGTTCGTCTGTCCGTTCAGCCACAGCAGGATGCCGGGCGCCGCCAGAAGCGCGAAAAAGACCGGCAAGCCAATCAGCAGGAAAATCAGGAAAGTGGGCAGGAACCAGATCAGCATCTATTCGGCCCCCACCGCTGCGTCGGGAATGTCCGGCAAAAGATGCGCGCCGCCAAGCAGGGTGACCACGGAACGCAGGATAAGCTCGATATTGACCGAGATCAGCAGAATGATGCCCACCAGCAGCGAAGCCATCATCCAGCTGCGCGGAATGCGATACCACTCGTCAAACCCAAGCGATGTCGGCAGATACAGGGCGGCGGTGGCGAACCTGCCGCCAAAGCCGGTGACCTCGGACCAGCCGATTTTGACCGCAACCAAAAGCACGGCCAGCGAGACCAGCAGGAGGAACAGATTGAGCGACAGGCCGAGCATTCGCGGCAAAAACCGTTGCAGCATGTCGATAGCTACAAAACCGCCGCGCCGAAAGGCCGTCGGTGCCATCAACCCGGTCATCCACAACATGCAGAACCGCGCGGCCTCATCCGGCCAAGGCAGGGCGTTGCCCAGAACGTATCGGAAGAACACCTGAATCAGGATTGCGATGACCATGAATGCAATCGCAACAACGCCAACCGCGCGGCCCAGACGCAGCACGGTTTCGTTCACAAATGCTATCGGCGCAAGCACCGATACCAGTCCGCCCATGCGGATCCTCCCTTGTTCAGCCGCAGGTGTGTCCCGCGGTCGTCAGATCGCGCTTAGTGCTGCGCGAATTGGCCCATTTTCCCGGCGTAGAACGTCAGCGCGTCGCCGTCGCTCATGCTGGCCTTCAGGACTTTGCCCACCACGATCACGTGATCGCCCGCGTCGTGATAGGCATGTTGTTCGCATTCAAATCGTGCCAGGCAATCCGACAGCAGCGGGGTGCCGTTTGCACAGCGCTCATGCCGGATGTCGCGCAGGGCATGGGCATCTTTCGAGCAGCCAAAACACAGCTCGGCCTGCGCAGACGATAACACATGCACCGTGAAATGCCGTGCCGCGCGAAAATAGGGGAACCGGCGCGAGTTGCGGTCACCGGCCCACATGATCAGTGGCGGGTCCAGCGACAGCGACGAAAAGCTGTTGG
This sequence comes from Ruegeria sp. BHSB056, assembly GCF_059613305.1. Taxonomy (NCBI): domain Bacteria; kingdom Pseudomonadati; phylum Pseudomonadota; class Alphaproteobacteria; order Rhodobacterales; family Roseobacteraceae; genus Ruegeria; species Ruegeria sp. BHSB056. The sequence continues at coordinate 15,468 of NZ_JBXWSG010000041.1, forward strand.
CCGTGATGCAGATCGGGCCGTCACCGCTGTCGCATGTCACAACGGTAACGCCGGTTGCAAACCGCCCAAAAGCATCCCGCAGGGTCCGGGTGTCGTCCTTGTGTGGCACAAAGGTGTGGGTCATATTCCTTGAGATTGCGTTCATCATGCTACCTCATGCCCCAGCGCCGCCTCGTACAGGCGGAACCAGGTTTCGCGATCAATTGTGACTTTCAGCGCGTCCGAGATGCGTTTGATACGGTTCAGGTTGTTGGTGCCCAGAACCGGCAGAATGCCCGCCGGATGAGCCAGCAGGAAGGCCACGGCCACAGCAGCCCGGTCTACACCGAACTCTTCTGCGATTTCATCAGCGACAACCCCAACGGGCGGGTTTCCGGCCATCAACAGCCCACCCCCCAGCGGCGACCACGCCATAAGGTGGTGACCGTGCTGTTGGTGAAACGCCAGATCGCCATTGGTGAATGGGGCGATCTCGCCCAGTGAAATCTCGATCTGGTTGGTGACCAGCCGGGTTTTCATCGCCGATTGCAGCAGGGTCCAGTCCCACGGACGGAAGTTCGAAACACCAACCGCGCCCACCTTGCCGCTGGCGACAGCCTCATCCAGTGCTGCCCCGGTTTCGTGGTGGTCCATGAACGGATCAGGGCGGTGGATCAGCAACAGATCGATGTGGTCGATGGCCATTTCCGACAGGGACGTGTCGATGGACTTCAGGATATGCGCGCGCGAGGTGTCATAGTATTTGACCTTCGCATCTGAATGCCGCCCCACAGGCGCGACGATGTCACATTTGGTGACGATCTCCATCTTTTGGCGCAGGCCGGGATTGGCGCGCAAGGCGTTGCCCAGAACGGCTTCGGCCGCGTATCCACCATATATGTCGGCCTGATCGAAGGTGGTGATGCCCTGATCAAGACAGGCTTGAATCTTGGCCTCGACATGCCCTGCCGAGGTGTCGCTATCGTCACCCAGCCGCCACATGCCATAGACAAGGCGGCTCATTTCCAGCGTCGGGGATAGTTTCACACGTTGCATCAGCGGCGCACTCCATTGCCCAGCGGCGTGGCCGGGGGTGTCTTGGGCACACGCCCGTACGCTTCGGGCAGCGAGCACGTTTTCAGATGCGGCATCACACGAGCACCGAAATGCTTGGCCTCATCCATGTGCGGATAACCCGAGAAGATGAAGGCGCGAATGCCCATCTTCCGGTAATCTTCGATCTTTGACATGACCTGATCGGTTGATCCGACGAGTGCCGCACCACAGCCCGAACGGGCGCGGCCGACGCCGGTCCACAGACCGGGTTCCACATAGCCATATTCATCCGCCAGATCACGGTTCCTGGCCTGATGCGCCACGCCAAGCGACGTTGCATCCAGCGCCCGCTCGCGGATCGCGCGGCCATAGTCGTCATCCAGTTTTGAAACGATGTAATCCGCGTATTCCTGCGCCTCGGCTTCGGTATCGCGAACGATCATGTGAACCCGCAGGCCGTAATCCAGCGTGCGGTCGTAGTTTTCGGCCACTGCATGAACAGCCTTCATCCGCTCGGCCAGTTGATCCTTGGTTTCCGGCCACATCAGATACACATCGCAATGCTCGCCGCACAGCTCCAGCGCCGAGGGCGAATAGCCGCCGAAATACAGCAGCGGCCCGCCAGTCTGATAGGGCCGCGCCGGGTCGGTTGTCAGACCTGTAAAGTTGTAGACCTCGCCCGCATGGTTAATCTCGTCCTGTGTCCAGGCCTGTTTCAGGATCTCGACCACTTCGCGTGAGCGTTGATAGCGATAGGCACTGTCGGCCTTTTCACCTGGAAAATCGGATGAAATGATGTTGACGGTCAGCCGCCCCTTCAGCATGTGATCCAGCGTCGCGATCGTGCGGGCCAGCATGATTGGCTGCATCTCGCCGCAGCGCACGGCGGCCAACAGGTTGATCTTTTGCGTGATCGGCGCACAACCGGCGACAAAGCTCAGCGTGTCCTGCCCAACCTGATAAGACGACGGGCACAGGATGTTGCGGAACCCCTGCGCCTCGGCCTCTTTCACGATGGCCGAGCAATGCTCCCAGCTGGACCGCAGATCACCATCAGGCACACCCAGGAACTGATAATCGTCCGAACATAAGGCGGCGAACCACGAAACCTCGGCCGCATCCAGATCAGGGGATGTGATGGGGACGATGGTCATTTGATTCACGCTCCGTGCATCTTTTACTTTCCTCTTGCGTAGCAAGCACATTGATGTAGATCAATAGTGTATCAATTTTTCCTGCGACCGAATGAAGCGCCTGAAATGCCCCCCAACACCCGAAACCCCAATGCCCTGCCTATCTATGTTCAGATTGCCGAGCTGCTGATCCGCGATATCGCTGCAGGCCGTTTGATCGATGGTGAGCGTCTGCCCCCGGAACGCGACATGGCGGCCGAGCTGAACGTGTCGGTCGGCACGCTGCGAAAATCGCTCGCCGAGCTTGAGAAAAAAGGCATGTTGGAGCGTATTCAGGGTTCAGGAAATTACATCCGCGAGACCGGAACCCAGAACAGCGTCTACGCGATGTTCCGGCTGGAACTGCCCCAAGGGGGCGGGTTGCCGCGTGCGGATATCCTGTCGGTCGATCATCTGAAGAAACCTTCCGATCTGCCGGATTTTGGTACCTCAGACACCGGATCGCGCGTACGTCGGATGCGCTATCTGAATGACACAATCATCGCGGTCGAGGAAATCTGGCTGGACGAATCAGCCGGCCTGATCAAGCGAAGCCTGCTGTCAGACTCGCTCTATCGCTATTATCAGCACCAGCTGGGCTTCTGGATATCACGGGCCGAAGATCGCGTATCGATTGGCCTGTTGCCCGATTGGACGCCCGCGGTGTTCACCAAAGCCGCCGGTGAACCGGTGGGCTATATCGAACGGTTCAGCTGGTCGGACAAGGCCGAACCTGTCGAATTTTCCAAGACCTGGTTCGACCCGGACCGGGCCACCTATGTCCAACGTCTGAAGTAAAAGGAAACGCGCATGACCCGGACCATCAATTACGGGCTGATCGGATGTGGCATGATGGGGCAGGAACACCTGCACAACATCGCCCTGCTGGACGGCACGCGTGTCGCGGCGATATTCGAACCCGATCCCTGGATGGCAAAAGCCGCGCAGGCGATTGCGCCGGGTGCGGTTATGGCACGCTCGGTGCAAGAGTTGTTGGATATCGAAGACCTGGACTGCTTGGTCATCGCCAGCCCAAATCACATGCATGTCGACCAGATCTGTGAAATCGCGCAAACGCGCCCCTTGCCGCTATTGGTGGAAAAGCCCCTGTTCACCAACCCCCAGGACGCCGCAAGGCTAGAGAAGGTTCGGCGCGACTATCCACACCCGATCTGGGTCGCAATGGAATACCGCTATATGCCGCCCATCGCGACCCTGATCGACAAGATCGGTGACACAGGAGGGGTCAGGATGCTGTCGATCCGGGAACATCGCTTTCCATTTCTGCGCAAAGTCGGCGACTGGAACCGGTTCAACCGCAACACCGGCGGCACTTTTGTTGAAAAATGCTGCCATTTCTTCGATCTGATGCGGCTGATCCTGCAATCCGACCCGGTGCGGATCACCGCAAGCGGCGGGCAGGCGGTGAACCATCTGGACGAAACCTACGGGGGCGAAACACCCGATATACTGGATCACGGCTATGTTCTGGTCGATTTCGCCAATGGCGCGCGCGCGATGCTCGAGCTGTGCATGTTCGCCGAAGGCGCCCGCTATCAGGAAGAGATTTCGGCCATCGGGCCCAACGCCAAGGTCGAGGCTCTGGTGCCGGGGCCGGGACGGTTCTGGCCCGACCATCTGGGATCGCCGCCCGTGCCGCAGGTCATCGTCAGCCCGCGGGACCCCAAGGGGCCAATATCGCACGACATCCCTGTCGATCCCCGCTTGCTGGCTGCCGGTGACCACAACGGCTCGACCTATTATCAGCACAGGGGGTTTCTGGATCTGGTGCGCGGGCACAAGGCCGAACCGGATGTAACAGTGCAAGACGGTCTGTGGGCGGTGCGAATGGGATTGGCGGCGCAGCAGGCCCTGCAAACCGGCGAAACGGTTCACCTAAAGCACCCTTAGACTGACCCCAGGCAGGTTCAGGGCAGAACCCTCTGCGGTGACAAATGTGTCGCTTGCGGGCCAATCTGTCGTAAACCAGCTAGTGAAGCGGGGCACAGTAGGGGACAAAACTGTATGACCTGTCAGTGTATTCCCACCCGTCTGGATCGCCGTGCGACCGGCTGTGATCTGGTCACGACGCGCCGGTAACCGCCCTGCGGGGCCGTTCTGCCTGCCTGCTTTCAGACGACAACGGAATACCTCATGACAACCGCTCTGCGCCTCGCCATCGATATTGGCGGCACTTTTACCGACACGGTCCTCGTCTCGGGTGATGAGACGATACTGGCCTCCACCAAAACCCTGACCACCCACCAGAACCCGGCAGAAGGCGCACTGGAGGGCGCACGGCGCGTCATGGCGCAGGCTGGCCGGTCGCTGAAGGATGTCACCGGATTTATTCACGGAACCACTCTGGCAACCAACGCGCTGATCGAACGGCGCGGGGCGGTCGTGACCACGGTCTGCACCGAAGGGTTCCGCGATATTCTCGATATCGGGTACGAGCGTCGGTATTCCCAATACGACATCAACCTTGAAAAGCCAGACATGCTGGTGCCGCGCGAACGCTCGTTGACCATATGCGAACGCATGTCGGCAGAAGGCAAGGTGCTGATTGAACTGGATGAAGGGCAAGTAGATCGTTTGCTGGCCGAGATTGACGCCAGCGGGGCCGAGGCGGTGGCCATCTGCCTGATGCATTCCTACGCCAACCCGGCCCACGAACGGCGTTTGCGCGATGTTCTGGCGCGACACCGCCCCGGTTTGACCGTCTCGATCTCGTCCGATGTCAGCCCCGAAGCGCGAGAGTTTGATCGGCTCTGCACCACTGTGGCAAACGCTTATATTCAGCCGCTGATGGAAAGCTATCTGACCCGGTTCGTGGATCAGTTCACAGCCGAGGGCGTAACCTGTCCGATCCTGATGATGACGGCAGGCGGCGGTATGTGCACGATCAGCACCGCCACGCGTTTCCCCATTCGTCTGGTGGAATCCGGCCCCGCCGGAGGGGCCATTCTAGCCGCTCGCATCGCGGCGCGTGCCGGGTTGGATCAGGTCCTGTCTTTCGATGTGGGCGGCACCACCGCCAAGCTCTGCCTGATCGACAAGGCGCGCCCCCAGACCTCGCGCTCATTCGAAATCGCCCGCGAGGCACGGTTCATCAAGGGGTCGGGAATGCCGGTGCGCATTCCGGTGATTGAGATGATTGAAATCGGCGCTGGCGGCGGTTCGATCGCGGGTGTTGACCGTCTCGGGCGTCTGACGGTCGGGCCAAAATCGGCAGGCTCGGAACCCGGACCGGTTGCCTTCATGCGCGGCGGAACCGATCCGACCGTGACCGACAGCGACATCACTCTGGGCTATATCGTGCCCGACACCTTTGCCGAGGGGTATATCCAGCTTGACCCCGATGGCGCAAAGGCCGCCCTGAGACGTGTGATCGGGGAAAAACTGGGGCTGGATACAACAGGTGCGGCAGATGGGGTCAGCCGCATCGTTGTCGAAAGCATGGCCAGCGCCGGGCGGATGCACGCGGTTGAAAGCGGCAAGGACCTTGGCCCGCGCACCATGATTGCCTTTGGCGGCAACGGGCCGCTGCATGCCACCCGCGTCGCCCGGTCCGCCGGGGTGTCGCGTATCGTGATCCCGCCCAATCCCGGTGTCGGTTCGGCGGTTGGGTTCCTGTTTGCCCCGGTGTCCTTCGAAATCGTCCGCTCGCGCTATTCCCTGCTCGACAGCATGGACATGGACGGGATGAACGCCCTGTTCGATACGATGATTTCCGAAGCAAAAGAGGTCGTCGCCCAAGGGGTAGGGGACGCACCCACCGAAACCCTGCGCACCGCCTTCATGCGCTATAGCGGGCAGGGGCATGAGATTGAGATTACCTTGCCGGACCGCGCCCTGACACGCCAGGATATCGCCCCGCTGACGGCTGCATTCGAAAGGGAATACCGCAAACAATTCTCACGCCCCGTGCCGGGGATGAAGATCGAGGTTCTCAACTGGGCGGTTCGCGTTGCCACCCCGGACAAGGCGGTGCCCGCGGTGTCGGAAACACCCGCCCAAACCGCATTTCAGGTCACGCAGACACGCCCCATCACCTGTGATCTGGATGGCATGGTAAAACAGGCCGCCTTTGTCGCCCGCGCCGATATGCGCCCCGGAGACTATGTGGCAGGCCCCGCACTGATCCATGAACCACAAACAACCATACTCGTATCCGCCGATTTTTCGGCCCAGATGGACGCAATCGGCAACCTTGTCCTGATACAGGATCAGAAAGGAGGCGCATGATGACCGCTGATCTGTCCCCCGCCCGCCTGCAAGTGATGTGGAACCGCCTGCTGGCAGTGGTCGAAGAACAGGGCCAGACCCTGATCCGCGCGGCTTTCTCGCCCATCGTGCGCGAATGCGGCGACATTTCCGCCGGGATATTCGACGTGAATGGCCGGATGCTGGCGCAGGCCGTGACCGGAACACCGGGCCATATCAACACCATGGCCGAGGCCGTGCTGCACCTGCGCGCCCGTTTCGCGGTGCAGGATATGCGCCCCGGCGACATCTACATGACAAACGACCCGTGGCTGGCCTCGGGGCATCTGAACGACTTCCTGCTGATGATGCCCGCGTTCAAGGAAGGCAAGGTGGTGGGTTTTACCTCCTGCACCTCGCATCTGGTGGATCTGGGCGGTCTGGGTATGGGACCTGAAGGCTCGGACATCTATGACGAAGGCCTGCTGATCCCGCCTTGCAAACTGGTCGAGGCCGGAACGCCCAATGCGCTGCTGATGGATATCATCCGCGCCAACTCGCGCGAGCCTGTGGCCAATGAGGGCGACATCTACGCCCTGATCGCCTGTTGCGAGGCCGGGGTGAACCGCCTTGTCGCGATGATGGAGGAGTTCGGGATCGATGATCTGGACAGGCTTGGCACATATATCATCGACACCTCGCGCAGAGGTGCGTTGCAGGCCATCGCCGAGGTGCCCGAAGGCGTGTACAAAAACGTGCTGCACATGGACGGCTATGAGGCCGAGCTGGAGCTGCACGCGACGCTCACCGTGACCAAAGACGGGATGCATGTCGATTTCACGGGCACGTCCGGGTGTTCGAAAAAGGGCATCAACGTGCCTTTGAACTATGCCACCGCCTATACGGTCTTTGCCCTGCGTTGCATCGTCGGGCCGGATATCCCGAACAACGCAGGCTCGCTGGAACCTTTCACGGTGAACGGCCCCAAAGGTTGCATCCTGAACGCCCAGCATCCGGTGCCGGTGGCCATGCGGCATACGCTGGGTCAGGTTACACCGGATCTGGTTCTGGGCTGCCTGCATCAGGCGCTGCCCGATCAGGTGCCCGCTGAAGGGGCGTCGTGCATGTTCGACCTGCCAATGCGCCACGCGCCCGAAGTGGCGGCGAATGGCGGGCGCGAATTTGCCATCGAACCCGTTCACAATGGCGGCACCGGGGCGCGGCCCCACGCAGATGGCCTGTCTGCGACAGCCTACCCTTCGGGGGTGTTCGGCTCGCAGGTCGAAATAACCGAAAGTGTCGCACCGGTGATCATGTGGCGACGCGAATTGTTGCCCGACTCGGGCGGCGCAGGCCAGTTCAGGGGCGGATTGGGTCAGCGGATCGAGATGACGTCCGCGAACGATGCCCCCTTCATCGTCTTCCTGTCGGTTGAACGACTGAAATTCCCCGCTCTGGGTCGCATGGGCGGCCTGCCCGGCGCGCCGGGACGTATCCGGTTCCGCGATGGCGGCGGTGATATTCCGGGCAAGGGCGAGCTGCGCGTGGAAAGCGGCGATTACCTGATCTTCGACACCCCCGGCGGCGGCGGCTTTGGCGATCCGGCCGCGCGCAACCCAAAGGCGCTGGCGCTGGACCTCAGGCGCGGGCTGGTCACAGAAGAAGGTGCCAAAGCCTATGGGGGTGCTTCATGATCCGCGCGGTTGATCACATTCGTGCCATGGCGGCCTATGCGCTGGCCGATATGGGTGGGCCGGACACTGTATCTCTGGCCCAGAATGAAAGCGCCTTTCCGGTCAGCCCTGCCGCAATTGCGGCAGGGCAGGCGGCATTGCACCGGATGCCGCTTTATCCCGATCCCGACTGGTCGGACCTGCGCGCCGCCATCGCTCAGGGGCACGGGGTACCAGCCGACAACATCCTGTGCGGTGCCGGATCGATGGAGTTGATCGGCTGCCTGATCCGCGCCTATTCAGGGCCGGGCGACCATGTATTGGGCACGGATTACGGCTATGCCTATGTGGCCTCAGCCACGGCGCAGGTGCGGGCAGACTATGTGAAAGCGCGCGAGGTTGATCTGACCGTCTCGGTCGATGACATTCTGGCCGCTGTCACGCCTGATACCCGGATCGTCTTTGTCTGCAACCCCGGCAACCCGACCGGCACCCTGATCCCGAATGCCGAGGTCATCCGCCTGCGCGACACCCTGCCCGGGAACGTGCTGCTGGTGGTCGATCAGGCCTATGCCGAATTCGCCGATCACGATCACGACCCGGCTGAAATCTTTGCCCTCGTCGCGCGCGGGGATACTGTGGTCATACGCACCTTCTCAAAGGCTTACGGTCTGGCGGGCGCGCGCGTGGGTTGGGGTCTGTTCCCGGCTGAGGTCGTGATTGAGCTGCGAAAACTGCTCAACCCCAACAACGTATCGACCCTCTCTCAGGCCATGGCAACGGCAGCGATGCAGGATCAGCCCCACATGCGCGACACGGTTGCCAGAACCGCCGCCATCCGGGATCGCTTTGCCGATGGGTGCCGGGCGCTGGGATTATCTGTTCCGCGCAGCCACACCAATTTTGTCCTGATCCGCTTTGCCGATGCTGCGACGGCGCAAAAAGCAGATACCGCGTTGCGCAAAGCGGGTTTGCTGACGCGCGGAATGGGCGCCTATGGCCTCGCGGATTGCCTGCGCGCCACGATCTGCGACACGGCGGTTATGCAGCGCTGCCTGACCGTTCTGAAAGAGGTGACGTCATGATCTTTGAAACCCGGACACGGGCCAAAATCGGGGTGCTGGTGCCCTTTACCAACACCAATCTCGAAGCTGACATGATGCTGATGCGCTGCCCGGACACGACGGTGCATTTTCAGCGAATGGGTGGCTATGACGTGGATGAGATCCCCGGATCAGATCAAATGGCGGGTCTGGGGGCCTCGGATATCAGCCATGACCTCAAGATGATCTCGGGCGTTCGGCCCGATGTGGTGCTCTATGGCTGTACCTCGGCCACGCTGACCCATGGCCAGTCCTTTGACCACCAGCTGGCGCAGGACATCAGGGCCGCGTCGGGGGCCGTGTGTATTACCGCCGCTGGGGCGCTTGTTGCTGCGATCCATGCGCTCGACCTGTCCCGGGTCGGTTTTTCTTCGCCCTATCTGGGCGAGATCAACACGCAGGCCATGGATTTTCTGACGCAGAACCGGATCGCAACGGTGAATTGCGCCGATATCGGCCGCGAGCTGGGCAATTACGGGCAGGGCGAACTGACCCCGGACGAGGTTTTCGACCTTGCCATGCAGGCCGACCACCCAAAGGCCGAGGCCATCATACTCAGCTGCACCGACATGCGGGCAGTCGAGGCCATAGACCGGATCGAAGCGGCCCTTGATAAACCTGTTGTGACGTCCAATCAGGCCATGATGTTTGCCCTGATGCGGGCGCTTGACCTGCCAAGGCACGGGACTGTTCCGGGGCGGTTGTTTGATCTGCTATAGCCTTGGGTCAGGCAAAAGCATGGAACCCGCCCCGGTCAGTTGCCCGCATCAAAGGCGGGTGCGCACCGGCATATGGGGCGGGTATTCCAGCCCACCCAACGCGCCGTGTCGCAGACGTGACTGTATTTACGTCGCAAAAGAACAAGATACCGCGCCCTCTACGCCATAGTCGGAATAAGGGCCGCTCGGGATTGAAGTACATGTTGAACCAGCCGCACAGTCACGGGAGATTTGGCCTGCCCCGCGGGGAAACCATCTTGGGCTTGTCTGAAACATCAAACGTTCACAACACACAAAGGTGCCGCTTTTCATGAGCCAAATTTCGGAAAATCTGCTGAACCAGATCCGCGACCGTTTTGCCCAGATCGATCACTGCCCCGAACAGGGCGAGCGGATATTTTTCGAAAACGCTGGTGGCGCTTTGACACTGAAATCCGTGCTGGACAGCTCGGCACGTCACGCCGCAATCCCCGACAATCAGGGGCGCGACAATCCGGGGTCTCATGCGCTGGTTGCCACGATCAACACGGCCAAGGCCGATATGCGGGATTTCATGAATGCGCCCGGTGGTCAGTTCTTTGTCGGTGAAAGCGGCACCGAACTTCTGTTCCGGCTGATCATGAACGCATGTCTGGGAACGGGTCCGGGCGTTGTGCTGGGATCGACACTGGAACACCCTGCCACACGCTCAGCCTGTGATCGTTGGGCCCGTATTGCCGGGCAGACCCATGTGCTGGTGCCCCACGATGACGATACTGGCACCGTGACTGCCGACGCCTATGTTGCGGCCGTCACCCCCGACACCAAAGTGGCGACAATCCTGCACACCTCACCCGTGACGGGCATGGGCGTCGATGTGGCCGCTGTTTCGCAGGCGATCCGCGCCGTGGCGCCAGACTGTTTCATCATTGTCGATGGCATCCAGCATGCCGCCCATGGCCAGATCGACCTCAGCGCGTATGACGTCGACGGCTACGTGATCTCGCCCTACAAGGTGTTTTCACGCCATGGCTACGGCGTTGCGTGGATTTCCGACCGGCTGACGCGGCTTGAACACAATGCCCTTTTGGACGGTCCGACAGATAACTGGGAAATGGGCACGCGCGATACAGGGGCCTATGCGACCATGTCCGACGTTGTGTCTTACTTCGAATGGCTTGGCAGTCAGGTCAGCGACGCCACCGACCGGCGTGCCAGATTTCTGGCAGCGGGCGAAGCCATCCACGCGCAGGAAAAGGCACTGACCGACGCGATGATCCACGGCACCGGCAACCTGAGCGGTCTGGCCGAGATGGAGAAGGTCACCATTCTGGGCGGTGCCGACAACCCCGCACGCGAAGGGCTGGTGTCGCTGCGCGTTCAGGGTGTGGCCTCGGCAGATGTCGTCAAACGGCTGAACAATGAAGGTATTCGCACCCATTTGCGCAAGGCCGACCATTACTCTGGCAACATATTGACACCGCTGGGTTACGACGCCTGCGTCCGGGTCTCGATGTGCCACTACAACTCAATCGGCGAAGTCGCCAGATTTCTGGCTGTCATGAAAGAAATCGCCGCCTGAGCTACGGCGGACCAAGGGACATGCACTCATGAAAACTCATGCACAAGCTGTTGTGATCGGAGGGGGCCTTGCGGGCTGTTCGATCCTGTACCATCTGGCCAAGCTTGGCTGGACCGACGTTGTCCTGCTGGAACGGAATGAGTTGACCTCCGGCTCGACCTGGCACGCAGCGGCGAATATCCACGGGCTGCACGACAACAACAACATCACCCGCATCCAGCACTATACGATGAATCTGTATAAACAGCTGGAACAGGAAACCGGCCAAAGCTGCGGCGTATTCCAGCCCGGCTCGCTCTATCTGGCCCAGACCGAAGAGCGTGAGCACCAGCTGCGCCTGCAAGAGGCGAAAGCCCGGTTTTATGGTCTGAACTTCTACGAAGTCAGCCGTGAAGAAGCCAAGGAACTGCACCCGCTGGCGCAGTTCGATGACATCCGCTGCATCATGTATGAACCCGATGGCGGCAATGTCGACCCGTCGGGCGTGCCGCACGCCTATGCCGCCGGGGCCCGCGCCATGGGGGCCACCATCGAACGGTTCTGCCCGGTGACGGGAGCCGAACAACAACCCGACGGCAGCTGGATCGTGCGCACGCCCAAAGGCGACATTCACACCCAGTGGGTTGTCAACGCCGCCGGTCTCTGGGGCCGCGAGGTGGCGGCGCTGGCGGGTCTGACCCTGCCGCTGCAACCGACCGAGCATCAGTATTTCGTGACCGAAAGCATCGACGAGGTCGCCAGCCTGGGCCGTCGTTTGCCCTCGATCGCTGACCGCGACGGCGAATATTACTTCCGGCAGGAAGGCAACGGCCTTCTGATCGGAGCTTATGAGAAAGATATGAAATTCTGGGCCGAAGACGGCACGCCGCTGGATTTTGCCCATGATCTGTTCCCCGACGATCTGGACCGGATCATGGAAAACGTGATCCGCGCCACCGAACGCGTGCCGGTTGCGGCGACCGCCGGGGTGAAACGCGTGATCAACGGGCCGATGATCTGGTCGCCCGACGCCAACATGCTCTGGGGGCCGGTGCCCGAGCTGAAGAACTATTTCCTCTGCGGCGGTCTGATCCCCGGCTTCTCGCAATCCGGGGGCTTGGGTCTGCTGGCGGCGCAATGGATGATCGAGGGCGAGCCGCAATATGACATGTTCGCCTGGGATCTGGCCCGGTTTGGCGACTGGGCCGACAAGAAATTCACCAAGGCCCGTGTTAGGGATGCCTACACCCACCGCTTCAAGATCCATTTCCCCAACGAGGAACGCAGCGCAGGCCGCCCGGCCCGTATACGCCTCGCCTATGAGATGCAGAAGCAGATGGGCTGTGTCTTTGGCCTCAATTGCGGCTGGGAACATCCGCTCTGGTTCGCCGATGAACCGGAGGTGGAAGAGACCACCGGTTTTACCCGCCAGAACTGGTGGGAGCCCGTAGGCCGTGAGGTGCAGATGCTGCGTGACAGCGTGGGCGTGATCGATA
>NZ_JBXWSG010000042.1:0-28368 GCF_059613305.1 Ruegeria sp. BHSB056
ATGTCGGCCAACAGGCAACCTACGCCCAGCTCATCAAAATGGTCCTGCCAGTTTTGCTGCGAGAAGGACGACACATTGCGTCGGACCGGAAGCTGTGTGCTGATCGCGTCTTCTGTTTCCGGAAACGCGTCCGTGCTTTGTGCCCGAACAAGGGCAGGGGTTGCCATCAGGGATGCAGCGCCCAGCAGGGCGGAACGACGGGTTATTTGGGATTGGGCCAAGGGTGCCTCCGGTAAGTTCACTGCTCGCTGTGTATTTGGCGGCAAGATATTTCCATTGGTCGCAATTTTCCAGAGAGACGCACCTGAATTTCTTGTGAGCGTGGTGAATTTGAATGTTGGTCGGCGGAAAGATGCGAAAACCCGGCCCTGAATGGGGCCGGGTTCCATAGTCGTGCAGGCTGAAATCAGTCCATGGCTTTGAAGTTGAACTCGCCACCTTCCTTGATGCCCGACGGCCAACGTGCGGTCACTGTTTTGGTGCGGGTGTAGAACTTGAAGCTGTCCGGGCCATGCTGGTTCAGATCACCAAACATGGATTTTTTCCAACCTCCAAAGGTGTGGTAGGCCAGCGGAACGGGGATCGGAACGTTGATGCCCACCATGCCGATATTGATCCGGCTGGCAAAGTCGCGCGCTGTGTCACCGTCGCGGGTAAAGATCGCTGTTCCGTTTCCGTATTCGTGGTCCATCGCCAGGCCGATCGCCTCTTCGTAGGAACCTGCACGGACAGTCGACAGAACCGGGCCAAAGATCTCCTGTTTATAGATGTCCATGTCCGGAGTGACGTGGTCAAACAGGTGCGGGCCGACAAAGAAACCGTCCTCATAACCTTGCAGGCTGAAATCACGGTTATCGACGACCAGCTTTGCGCCTTGCTCGACACCCGAATTGATCAGACCAAGGATACGCTCTTTCGCGGCCGCTGTTACAACGGGGCCCATGTCGACATCGTCACCAGCGGTGTAGGGGCCCACTTTCAGCTTTTCGACGCGCGGGATCAGCTTTTCGATCAGCTTGTCCGCGGTTTCTTCACCAACCGGAACCGCAACAGAGATTGCCATGCAGCGTTCGCCAGCTGCACCGAATCCGGCACCGACCAGCGCGTCGGCAGCCTGATCCAGGTCTGCGTCGGGCATGACGATCATGTGGTTCTTGGCACCACCAAAACACTGGGCGCGTTTGCCGTTTGCGGTGGCACGGCTGTAGATATACTGAGCGATCGGGGTAGACCCCACAAAGCTGACGCCCTGAATGATCTCGCTGTCGAGAATGGTGTCTACCGCTTCCTTGTCGCCGTTCACGACCTGGAACACACCCTTGGGCAGACCGGCTTCGACGAACAGCTCAGCCAGCATCAGCGGAACCGAGGGGTCACGCTCGGACGGTTTCAGAACAACGGCGTTTCCGCAGGCCAGTGCAGGACCGACATGCCACAGGGGCATCATCGCAGGGAAGTTGAAGGGCATGATCGAACCCACGACGCCCAGCGGCTGGCGCATGGAATACATGTCGATGCCGGGGCCTGCGCTGTCGGTGAACTCACCCTTCAGCATTTGCGGTGCACCGATGCAGTATTCGATCACCTCCAGACCACGCTGCAAGTCGCCCTTGGCGTCGGGAATGGTCTTGCCGTGCTCGCGGCTTAGTGCCTCGGCCAGTTTGTCCATGTCGCGGTTCATCAGGCCGACCATTGCCATCATGACACGTGCACGTTTCTGAGGGTTGGTTGCGCCCCATTCCGGCTGGGCAGCGGCTGCGGCCTCAATGGCCGCCGTGGTTTCCGCAGCACTTGCCATCGGGCACTTGTATTGAACCTCGCCCGTTGCCGGGTTGTAGACGTTGTCGAAACGACCGGATGTCCCGGCGACCATTTCGCCGTTCAGGAAATGGGTCAGATCTTGCATCAATAACTCCTCCGATAGATTTGTGCGCACAATAGGCTTGCAGAAATCCCGCGAACAGAGGCAATGTCTCAAAAGAGTTTTGCAAAAATGCAAAAGGAAACGGTGTGACTCCAAACTGGGACGATATGCGGATCTTTCTGGCTGTGGCGCGAGAGGAAAGTCTTTCCTCCGCTGGTCGTATCCTGAAAATCGATCCCGCCACCGTGGGGCGACGTGTTGCGCGATTGGAAACGACGCTGGATTCTGCGTTGTTCACAAAGTCGCAGCAGGGATATGTCCTGACACCGGCAGGGCAGCGCCTGTTGGAGCATGGGTTGCATGCAGAAGAGGCGATGCGCGCAGCGGCCGGAGCCGTGGCCGGATCCACGAAATCACTCAGCGGGCAAATCCGGATCGGCGCGCCAGATGGCAGCGCAAATTACCTGTTGCCCCAGGTCTGCGCCAGGATCAGTGATTCAAACCCGGAACTGGATATTCAGATTCTGGCTCTGCCGAGGGTGATCAACCTGTCCCGTCGCGAGGCCGATATGGCCGTGACTGTCAGCGCGCCAACCGCAGGGCAGCTTTTGGTCAAGAAAGTCAGTGATTACAAACTGCACATGGTCGCGACCGATGAATATCTGAAACGTCACGATCCAATCCACTCGGTCGCTGACCTCAAGGGGCACCGATTGATCGGTTACATTCCCGACATGATCTTTGACCGGGAACTGGATTACCTGAACGATATTGGGGTTGACCGTGTCGCGCTTGCATCGAACTCGGTCTCGGTGCAATTGCGGCAGGTCAGTTTGGGAACTGGCGTTTGCGTGGCGCATGACTTTACGTTGCCGTTCCATCCGGGGCTTCGGAAAATCCTGACGGATCAAGTGAGTCTGACGCGCAGTTTCTATCTGGTCCGGCATGAAGGAGATCAGCGCAACGAACGGTTGAACCGCTTTGCCGATGCCCTGACACGCGGCATTCGCGAGGAAGTGCTTCGATTGGAAGCAGATGCCGGTGCTTGACAGGTCGCCACAATCGCGCAACGCTTTGGAATAAGTGTTATTATTCCGGAGGAGTTCTTCATGTTGGTACAGGCTATCCTGACGTCCAAAGCGACAGACGGCGTTGTAACGGTGGCGCCAACGGCGACAGTTTCAGAAGCCTCGAAGATTCTTGCGGAAAAGCGGATCGGGACGGTTGTTGTTTCTGACGATGGCGGAAAAACCGCAATTGGAATTCTGTCTGAACGCGACATCGTCCGCGAGCTTGCCGCCAGCGGTAGTGGCTGTCTCGACCAGCCTGTAAAATCTTACATGACGCAGGACCTGATCACGACGACGCGTCAGGCCTCTGTTCAGGATATCATGGCCCGCATGACAGAAGGGCGCTTTCGCCATATGCCGGTTGTCGAAGACGGTAAACTGATTGGCATCGTCACACTTGGTGACGTGGTAAAGGCCCAGCTGGCCGAACTGGCGATGGAAAAAGACGCCTTGGAAGGCATGATAATGGGGCACTAACAGCAAGGGGTGTCAAAGCAATCACTTGCACCTGCAGCAAAGTTGTGTTTGCTTGCGCAGAAATTTTGTTGCGCAGGAGGGCGTGATGCGGGTTGGTTTGTATCCGGGAACCTTTGACCCTATCACCATAGGGCACATCGATATCATTCGCCGGGCGGCTGCATTGGTGGATAAACTGGTCATTGGCGTCGCCATCAACCGGGACAAAGGCCCGTTGTTCTCGCTGGAAGAGCGCGTCGCGATGATCGAGGCCGAATGTGTCGAACTGACCGAACAAACCGGCACAGAAATCATCGCTCATCCCTTCGAAAATCTACTGATCGATTGCGCAAGGGATGTCGGTGCACAGATCATCGTGCGCGGTTTGCGCGCTGTCGCGGATTTTGAGTATGAGTTCCAGATGGTTGGTATGAACCGCGCACTGGACGACTCGATCGAGACTGTCTTTTTGATGGCCGAGGCACGCCATCAGGCGATTGCTTCAAAACTGGTGAAAGAAATAGCCCGTTTGAACGGGGACGTGTCAAAGTTTGTCACGCCCCGTGTCAATGCCGCACTGCGTGAGCGGTTAGGCTAGGGCGCCCATCGCGGCGGCCGTATCCAGCATCCGGTTCGAAAAGCCCCATTCGTTGTCATACCAGGCCAGCACGCGAACCAGCGTACCGTCGGTGACTTTGGTTTCTGCCAGTGACACCGTCGAGCTGTGCGAGTCGTGGTTGAAATCGACCGAGACCAGAGGACGGCTTTCCGCCGCCAGAACACCGGGGATCTTTGCTGCGGCATCAATGAACAGTTGATTGACCTCATCTTCGGTCGTTGGGCGCGAAACCTCGGCAACCAGATCAACGACTGAAACATTCGGGGTTGGTACCCGGATGGCCTGACCCGTCAATTTGCCCCTGAGTTGCGGCAGTACCAGCCCCACAGCGGCGGCTGCACCGGTTGTGGTAGGGATCATCGACAGGGCTGCGGCGCGCGACAGGTAGGGGTCTTTTCCAACCGTGTCATGCACAGGCTGGCTGGCGGTATAGGCGTGAACGGTGGTCATGTTGCCATGTTTGATGCCAAGACCTGCGTCCAGAGCTGCGGCAACCGGAGAAAGGCAATTCGTGGTGCAGGATGCGTTCGAAACGATCAGATCTTCGGGCGTCAACTCGCTGTCGTTGACGCCAAAGACGATGGTTTTCACGCCACCGTCACCTCGTGCAGGGGCTGAGATCAGGACTTTCCGTGAACCGTTTTTGAAGTGACGTTCAGCCGCTTCGCGCGTGCGGAAAACACCGGTGCATTCCAGAACAACGTCGATGTCAGACCAGGGCAGGTCTTCGGGATTACGCTCACTGCTCAGGCGGATCGGGCCGCGCCCCACATCCAGACCGGCGTCTGTAAGCGTGACAGGGTTGGGATAACGGCCATGAACACTGTCAAATTCGAACAGATGCGCGTTCATGTCGGGCTTGCCCAAGTCGTTGATCGCAACGATCTCAACGTCTGTACGCCCGCTTTCCATCACCGCGCGCAGAACCCCGCGCCCGATCCGTCCAAATCCGTTGATCGCTAGTTTCAGGGTCATGGTTCGCTCCGTACAAATATCTCAGCCACATGAGTTAGCGCTAACAATTACAGATCAAGCGAAATGTCAAGAAAAACCTCTCTCATCGCCAAAAAGCGAGCCAGTCCAGAAAGTCGTAAAGCTTCTTACCGAGGAACAACATGTGCTCGGTTCCATACAAGGCTACGTCCAGCATCATGCCCCCAATCAGTAGGACGCCAAGCCAGATAGCAATTTGATTGTTCATGACGGTTCCGAACGAAAATGCCCGCCCAGATAACCTGAGCGGGCATCAAGGTACAAGCGAAGTCCGAAGGGTCAGTTAAGGCGACCCATGGCGACGGCTACGTCTGCCATGCGAACCGAGAAACCCCACTCGTTGTCATACCAGGCCAGCACGCGCACCATGCGATCATCGACAACGCGGGTCTGATCGGGTGCGAAGATCGAGCTTTCTTCGGTGTGGTTGAAATCGGTTGATACCAGCGGTGCGGGCTCATATCCCAAAACGCGCTGCATCGGCCCTTTGGCTGCTTCTTCGACGATTGCGTTGATCTCGGCCACCGAAGTGTCACGCGACGCGCGGAAGGTTAGGTCAACCGCAGAAACGTTCGGGGTAGGGACCCGGATGGCGGACCCGTCCAAACGGCCTTTCAGGTTTGGCAGAACTTCACCCAAAGCTTTGGCAGCACCGGTTGAGGTCGGGATCATCGACATCGCGGCAGCGCGGGCGCGATAGAGGTCACTGTGACGACGGTCCAGCGTGGGCTGGTCTCCGGTATAGGCGTGAATGGTGGTCATGATACCGTGTTCAATGCCGACACCTTCGTCCAGCACCTTGGCCAGCGGGGCTAGGCAGTTGGTGGTGCAAGAGCCGTTCGACACCATGTTGTCGTTCGCGGTCAGGGTGTTGTGGTTCACACCAAAAACGATGGTTTTGTTCACGTTCTTGCCGGGGGCAGACAGCAGCACCTTGCCGGCACCGCGATCCAGATGTGTTTTGGCCTTGGTGCCGTCATTGAATTTACCGGTGCACTCCAGAACGACGTCACAGCCTTCCCAGTCCAGTTCATTCATATCGTAGGTCGAAAACATCTGCATCGGGCCACGGCCCAGATCCATTGTGTTGCCTTCGATCGAAACTTCGCGCGGGAACCGCCCGTGAACGCTGTCATATTTCAGCAGATGTGCAGAGGTTTCCAATGGGCCGGTTGCGTTGACTTTGATCACTTCGATGTCGTTACGCCCCGACGCGGCGATGTGCGACAGGGTGCAGCGGCCAATACGGCCAAAACCATTGATACCGACCTTGATGGTCATGTGACGTCTCCTGATGCGCTTGCGTTGAGGGCCATATAGCGGCGAAATGGGAATCTCAAAAGGGCAAAAACGGCATATTTTTAAGGTGTTAGCGCAAACCTGCGACGGTTGCGCTAACGCTTGCGCTAGCCGTTGGATCAGGTAGGGTCCAGATGCGGCAGCGAAAGGGAAAGGAAACGCAATGAGTGGTCTTTTGGCCTTGTTGGACGATGTGGCCGGGATCGCCAAGGTTGCGGCGACATCGGTGGATGATGTCGTGGCTGCGGCGGGCAAGGCTGGGGCCAAGACTGCGGGAGTGATCATCGACGACGCCGCAGTGACACCGAAATACGTTCAGGGCTTTGCCCCGGCGCGCGAATTGCCGATCATCTGGCGTATCGCGCGCGGTTCGGTTTTCAACAAAATCATACTCCTGTTGCCGGTGGCCTTGTTGCTGGCCAATTTCGCCCCGTGGCTGATTACCCCACTGTTGATGCTGGGTGGATCATATTTGTGTTTTGAAGGCGCCGAGAAGATTTTTCACGTCCTGTTTCCTCATGGTAGCCATGTCATTGAAGAGGATATGAAAAACCGGGACCCTGGCCATCTGGAAGAGCAGAAGGTCAAGGGCGCGATCAAGACCGATTTTATTCTGTCTGCCGAGATTATGACCATTGCATTGGCGGCGATTGAAGCCCCGAACCTTTGGATGCAGGCCGCGACGCTGGCCGTTGTAGGGATCGGCGTGACGGTGGCCGTCTATGGGTCGGTGGCTCTGATCGTGAAGATGGATGATGCTGGGCTTTATCTGGCGCAGAACGCGCCGACACCTATCGGTCGCGGTCTGGGCCGAGGGTTGGTCAAGGCAATGCCCGGGGTGATGAAAACATTGTCCATTGTCGGAACTGGGGCGATGCTTTGGGTCGGCGGGTCAATTGTGATCCACGGGATGGAGGTGTTGGGCTTTGGATGGTTGGGCCATCATATCCATGATTGGGCCTATGCAATTGGGCATTCTGTGTCTGATCAATGGGTTGGTGCGGTTGAGTGGGTATCCAAGGCCACGATGGATGGCGTATTTGGTTTGGCTTGGGGATTGGTTTTGATCCCTGTTGCAACCCGGATCATAGCACCACTGTTAAGTAAGAATGCGAAACACTGAATTGACCTGTTACCGTCTGGGCACGACCATCGATGGCCCGCTTATTCGAAAAGTGGACACGCGCGGATTAAACGGCAGATCCTCAATTATTTCTGCTTTGAGTGTTGCTGCCGACGAAGTCCCATTCGATGAATCCGAGCTGTACAGTTTCTTGCATTTTCGTGTTGATACCGCTTTCAGGGCGCAGAAGCGTAGCCGTTGGTTCGGGGGACGCTTTTTCAACGCTTTAGTGGGTCAATCGGCTACTTATGTTCCGCTGTCTGGAACACATCTTCGCCAGGCGTTGTCTTGCCTCGGCCTGCAAGTACCTGAGAAAGTGGTGGTGCAAGGACGGTATGAGTTGCGATTGGATTACGCTCTGAAAGCCTATGAAGAACTTGCGCTTCGGGTAAAGGCTGAACCCAAATGAAAAGGGCGGCCAAGGCCGCCCTTTGCTCGATCAGATGAAACTGATTTACAGCCCCAACAGTTCCTTGACCTTGGCCACGGTTGCTTCGACGGTGATGCCGAAATGCTTGTACAGCTCACCGGCAGGGGCCGAGGCACCAAAGCTGGACATGCCGATGAACCCGGCTTTGGCTTCGCGGCCACGTTCACCCAGCAACCAACGATCCCAACCACCAGCACGAACCGCAGCCTCGATGCCAACGCGGACCGGACCTGCCGGAAGGACGCGCTTGCGGTAGGCTTCGTCCTGTTGGGCGAACAGCTCCATGCAGGGCATCGAGACGACGCGGGTGCCGATGCCTTCGGCTTCGAGCATCGCTTTGGCTTCCATGGCCAGCGACACTTCGGAACCTGTGGCAATCAGGATCGCCTGACGCTTACCTTCTGCTTCGGCCAGAACGTAAGCACCCTGCGCGGTCAGGTTCTTGGTCTTGTGCTCGGTACGTACCGTTGGAACACCCTGACGGGTCAGCGAAAGGACCGACGGGCTGTCCTTGAAGGTCAGCGCCAGTTCCCATGCCTCGGCGGTTTCAATGGTGTCAGCGGGGCGGAACACAAAAGTGTTGGGGGTTGCACGCGAGATCGCCAGATGTTCGACAGGCTGATGGGTCGGGCCGTCTTCACCCAGACCGATCGAGTCATGGGTCATCACAAAGACACTGGGGATCTTCATCAGCGCGGCCAGACGCATGGACGGGCGGGCATAATCTGTGAAGGCCATGAACGTACCGCCATAGGGGCGGATACCACCATGCAGCGCCATGCCGTTCATCGCGGCCGCCATGCCGTGCTCACGGATACCGTAATGGATGTAGCGACCCTTGCGGTTATCCGGAAGGAATACACCCATATCGGCCGATTTGGTGTTGTTCGATCCGGTCAGGTCCGCCGAACCACCAACGGTTTCGGTCATGATCGGGTTCACAACGTTCAGGACCTTCTCCGACGACGAACGGGTGGCCAGTTTTGGCTGATCTTCGGACATCTGTTTTTTGAAGGCACGAATGGCGCCAGCCAGACGTTTGGGGGCCTCGAACGCATAGGCGCGAGTGAACTCAGCCTGCTTGCGCTCGGACAGTTGTGCAAAACGCGCTTCCCATTCCGCACGCTCGGCAGCGCCACGCGATCCGATGGCTTCCCATGCGGATTTGACATTGGCAGGCACGTCAAACGCATCATGCGCCCAGCCATAGGCCTTTTTGGCGTCCTTCAGCTGATCCGCATCGGTCAGCGCGCCGTGCCCCTTTGACGTGTCCTGCGCCGCGTGGCCCAAAGCAATGTGGGTTTTACACGCAATCATGGTCGGCTTGTTCGACTTCTTCGCCTGAACGATGGCCGCGTCGATGGCCTTGGGGTCATGACCATCGATTTCGATCACATGCCAGCCCGAGGCCGCAAAGCGACGAACCTGATCGGTGCGGTCAGCGATATCGACGGTGCCGTCGATGGTGATATTGTTGTTGTCCCAGAAAACGATCAGCTTGCTCAGCTCGTGACGACCGGCCAGCGTGATTGCCTCCTGGCTTACGCCTTCCATAAGGCAACCGTCGCCCGCGATGACATAGGTATAGTGGTCAACAACCTTCTTGCCATAATGCGCGCGCTGTATTTCTTCGGCCATCGCAAAGCCCACGGCGTTCGAAATACCCTGACCCAGCGGTCCGGTCGTGGTCTCAACACCAGCGACCAGAAAGTTTTCGGGGTGGCCTGCGGTTTTTGCGCCCAGCTGGCGGAAATTCTTGATCTCCTCCAGCGTCACATCTGCATATCCTGTCAGGTACAGCAACGAATAAACCAGCATCGAACCATGGCCTGCGGACAGGATGAAGCGATCGCGATCCGGCCAGTTCGGGGCCGAGGCGTCAAACTTCAGGTGCTTTTCGAACAGGACGGTCGCGACATCCGCCATGCCCATGGGCATACCGGAATGTCCGGAGTTTGCAGCGGCGACGGCATCAAGGGTCAATGTGCGGATGGCCGCAGCTTTGTCCCAGTGTTCGGGGTTGGCTTTGCGCAGCGCAGTCAGGTCCACGGGCGTTGTTCCTTTGGATAAAAAGCAGATTGCGGGCTCAATACCACTCAGCACTCAAAGTGCAAGCAGAACCGGGGTTTATCCGCTTGGATTGCTTGAAGTGCGCGGCCCAAGTGGTTGAAAGCAAACAGTGGGTATTTTCTGTCGCATTCCGTTAGACTGGCGGCAGGCGGGATTCGATTTTGATTCGGATCACTTCGCGACAGAATGAACCTTGATAAAGAGGTGACAGGGGCATGAGCCAACTTGAGGAATTACAGCACCGCATAATTGCGGCGATGGACCGTATCGGAGCGGGCGTCGACGCATTGGGCGGCGCGACCGCAGACGCCCAGCCGGATGAGGGTGTCAAGGCGGCACTTGAAGATGAAAGAGTTGCGAACGCGCAGCTTCAGGAAAGGCTGAAATCCCTGAAGGAGCAGCACGAACAGGAAGTGGACGGGTTGCGTGCCGATCTTGAGGAGTTGCGTACTGCGTCTACCGATACAGCCGAAGTGGACGCCCTGCGATCCGAGTTGGAAGAAGCCCGTGCGAAAATCGCATCGGTCGAAGCCGCGCGCGCTGAATTGGCCGAAGCCAAGGCCGCATTGGACAACAGCACCGAGCTGGAGGCGCTGAAGGCGGAAAACAGCCGTCTAAAGGAAGAACTGTCAGACACTGTCCGCGTCGACGACCTGAGCGCCGAGCTTGAGATGCTGCGCGCTGAACGGACCAGTCACGGCGCTGCAATGTCGCGGCTGGACGACGATCTGCAACGGATGCGCAAGGCAAACGAGCAATTGCGCACTGCGATAGACGAGTTGCGCGCCGCCGCTGCCGAAGGTGTCGCAGATGCCGAACTGCTGAACCGGGCCACCGTCGCGGAACTGGAAGCAACGCGTGCAGCGCAGGCGTCAGACGCCGCCGAAGCGCAGGCCGTTCTTGCAAGGTTGGAACCTCTGCTGTCGCAGGCGAAACTTGTTGAAGGTGAGGTAGAGTAATGCCCGAAGTGACCATTCATATCGGCGGGCGCGGTTTTGACGTATCCTGCCGGGACGGGGAAGAGCCCTTTCTGCACGCTGCCGCCAAAGTGTTGGACGACGAGGCGCAGGTGCTGTCCGATCAGATCGGTCGTATGCCGGAATCCCGCATGTTGCTGATGGCCGGCTTGATGCTGGCCGACAAGACTGCGGCCACAGAGGACAAGGTCAAATCGCTCGAAGGGAAACTGGCCGCAGCCGAAGCCGAGCTTCAGGCGCTGCGAAGCGCCCC
The DNA here is from genome assembly GCF_059613305.1 of Ruegeria sp. BHSB056. Taxonomy (NCBI): domain Bacteria; kingdom Pseudomonadati; phylum Pseudomonadota; class Alphaproteobacteria; order Rhodobacterales; family Roseobacteraceae; genus Ruegeria; species Ruegeria sp. BHSB056. The sequence goes on from NZ_JBXWSG010000042.1 coordinate 11,155, forward strand.
GGCGCCCGAACCTGAGCGCATCGAAGTGGCCGTGGTTCCACCATCCGTTACGGATACGCTGGCCGAACTGGCCGCACGGGCCGAAGCGCTGGCCGCAGTAGTTGAGGAGAAAAAGGCACGATGAAGGTCCTGAGCAAATTCATCTGTGCGGTGGCGCTGATTGCGCCCGCGACAACAGCATTGGCTGAGATCGATATTCTGTCTGTCACCTTCACCTGCGAGAACGGAATACCGCTGCCTGTCACCTATTTCAACGCGCCGGACAGTACGGGTGCAGCGGCAACCTTGGTGGACAATTCTCTGGTTGTGATGCGCCAGGTCGAAAGCGGGTCTGGTATCCGCTACGAATCCATTGGTGATGGTGGAACCTACATCCTGCGTTCGAAAGGGTGGGACGCGTCCGTAAGCTATTTGGCGGCAGGCGCCGCCGTTGAGCAGGAGATCTACCGGGGTTGTTCCAGCCGTTAGGCTGGATTACGCGTTCGCTTCGCGGATTTTGTCGGCTGCTTCCTTGTTGTAGCCGACGTTGTTTTCATCGAACAACGCATCCAGTTCACCCGACAGCGTCATCTCGGTGATGATATCGCAGCCGCCAACAAACTCGCCTTTGACATAAAGCTGGGGCACGGTCGGCCAATCGGAATAATCCTTGATCCCCTGACGCACTTCTTCGTCGGCCAGAACGTTCACATCCGTGTATTCAACGCCCATGTAGTTCAACACCCCAGCCACGCGCGAGGAGAACCCGCATTGCGGCATTTCCTTGGTGCCTTTCATATACAGCACCACATCGTTGGCTTTGACGGTTTCGTCGATCTGGGTCTTAACGTCGGTCATTTTGTATTTCCTTTTCATCCGCATCTGCGGGGATTGTTCCATCACTGGGCAAGCTGGGTGCCCATCCTTCCGTTTCAAGCCGCCGGTGTTCGGCCTGCGCCATTTTCACCGGATCAAGCCCGTATCTCTCAAGGCCGCCCACTTTGCTGAGTTCACCCGGATCTGGACGCATGTCGGCGAGGTTGCGTTTTCTGCTCCGCTTCAAATAGGCTTCGATCAGCGCGGCGGCAACTATCAAAGCTGCGATTGCTGATATCCAAACCTGCCATGAACTCATTTTTTGGGAACCATCGCTTTGGCGTAGGCCTGTGGGTCTCTGGTGACCCGAGACACGGTTACATGACCACCGCCGCCTCCCAACACGGTTCCGTGGTCTATCAATTGGTCTCCGTGACCAGGTTTCACGCCCCGAATTTTGTCGGAGCGCGTATTTTTCATTGTCGATCTGACAATAAAGGCGCTGCCGACAAAGGCAATCAGTCCACAAATGCCGTATATCCAGACGGTTGCACTCACTCAGGTACTTTCGTCGTCAAAGCCAGCGCGTGCAGTTCACCATCCGGGCCATCCATCTTGCCTTTCAGCGCGGCATAAACCGCGCGTTGCTGCTGCACCCGGTTTTTGCCGCGAAAGCTCTCGTCCACCACCAGGGCGGACATATGAACACCGTCGTTGCCGCCGACCTGAATATCCGCATCAGGAAAAGCTTCTCGCAGCAGGTGTTCGATTTGATGGGCGCTCATCGGCATGTAGGTAACTCCTGAAGGTCTTTCCAAAGATGTAGAGCGCCTGAACCGGGCGCGCAAGGGCACATGAATATGCCAAAACGACGAAACCTGCGCTTATTCAGAACGCAGGTTTCGAGCGAGATTTATTCAGCCTGATCAGGCGACGGCGTCGGCAAAGCTGTTGCGGAAAACGGTCGTCAGGTCTTCTAGCGAGGCCTCCGAACCGCCGATCCTGACGGAATCTCCAGTAAAACGACCTACAGAGGCCAGCGGAACACCTGCCTGACCTGCCGCGATCATCAACGCCTCGGCCTGATCAAAGTTGCACGCGATCAGATACCGTGCCTGATCTTCCCCGAACAGGAAGTCCGTCGGTGCATCATCGAGACAAACGCCAACCCCGGCGGCCTCGGCCAGTTCGAAGGCCGCAAGCGCAAGACCGCCATCACTCAGGTCTGTGCAAGCCTTGATCATACCTCGATTGGCGCGAATGAAATCACCATTGCGTTTCTCGGCGTCCAGATTCACATGTGGCGCGTCGCCATCTTCTCGGTTGAAGACCTCGGCCAGAAGGGCGGACTGACCCAAATGGCCTTTGGTTTCGCCGATCACCAAAGCCACGTGGCCTTCGCGCACCTCATTGCCGATGATTTCATCACTGTGGTTCAGCAGCCCGACAGCGCCAATTGTGGGGGTGGGCAGGATCGCCTGACCGTCGGTTTCATTATACAGTGACACGTTGCCTGACACGATCGGCATATCCAGCGCGCCGACTGCGGCGCCGATGCCCTGAATGGCGCCGACAAACTGACCCATGATTTCGGGCTTTTCCGGGTTGCCGAAGTTCAGGTTGTCCGTTGTGGCCAGCGGTTTGGCGCCAACAGCCGTCAGGTTGCGGTAGGCTTCGGCCACCGCCTGTTTGCCGCCCTCAACCGGGTTGGCGCGGACGTAGCGCGGGGTCACATCAGAGGTAAACGCCAGCACCTTGTCGGTGCCGTGGACGCGCACCATACCCGCACCCAGGCCCGGTGTTCGGTTTGTATCCGCCATCACCATCGTGTCGTACTGCTCATAAACCCACTGCTTGCCCGCGTAGTTGGGCGACGATAGCAGGGCGCGCAGGCCGTCAATCGGGTCGATCTGAGGCACTTCGGCCAGGTCCTCGGCTTCGGGCGTCGGCACCCAAGGGCGATCATATTCGGGCGCGGTCGAAGACAGTTTGGACAGGACGAGATCGGCCTTGACCTCACCGTTATGCATGATCAGGAAACGGTCCTCGGCAATCGTTTCGCCGACGATGGCAAAGTCCAGGTCCCATTTCTCGAATACGGCGCGGGCTTCGGCTTCAAGCTCGGGTTTGAGAACCATCAGCATGCGTTCCTGAGATTCGGACAGCATCATTTCATAGGCTGTCATGTTCTCTTCGCGCTGGGGGACGTTTTCCAGATCCAGACGCACGCCCAGACCGCCCTTGTCGCCCATCTCAACCGCGGAACAGGTCAGGCCAGCGGCACCCATGTCCTGGATCGAGATCACGGCACCGGTCTGCATCAGCTCCAGCGTCGCTTCCATCAGGCGTTTTTCGGTGAAGGGATCACCCACCTGAACAGTGGGGCGTTTTTCCTCGATGGTATCGTCAAACTCGGCCGAGGCCATCGTTGCGCCGCCAACACCGTCGCGTCCGGTCTTGGCGCCAAGATAGACAACCGGCATGCCCACGCCCGACGCGGCAGAGTAGAAAATCTTGTCACTGTCGGCCAAACCGGCGGCGAAGGCGTTCACAAGGCAGTTGCCGTTGTAAGCCGGGTGAAAGCGGACCTCGCCCCCAACGCAGGGAACACCGAAACAGTTGCCATAGCCGCCAACACCTTCGACCACGCCGTTGACCAGCTGGCGGGTTTTGTGGTGGCCGGGTTCTCCGAAGGACAGCGCGTTCATCGAAGCGATCGGGCGCGCACCCATGGTGAACACGTCCCGAAGGATGCCGCCGACACCCGTTGCCGCACCCTGGTAGGGTTCGATGTAAGACGGGTGATTGTGACTTTCCATCTTGAAAACCACGGCCTGTCCATCGCCGATATCCACGACACCGGCATTCTCGCCCGGTCCGCAAATGACCTGAGGCCCCGAGGTCGGAAGAGTGCGCAGCCATTTCTTCGACGACTTGTAGGAACAATGTTCGTTCCACATAGCCGAGAAAATACCAAGCTCGGTAAAGGTCGGTTCACGCCCGATGATCTCGAGGATCATATCGTATTCCTCGGGCTTGAGCCCATGTGCTGCAATCAGATCGGGTGTGATGGCGGGCTCTTGCATCTTCTGTCCTGTGTCCAAGTGGGCCGAGATTGCGCGCCTTGTAGGGCAAGCGCGCGCGTGTGGAAAGGGTCAAGACGGCGCAGGCCGCGTCTTTCAAAGAAAAACGGAACCGGCTTCACGGCCGGTTCCGAAAAACCGCACAGCAGTCCTGCTGCAAATCGCAGACGTAAACCCCGAAGGTTACGCCGATCCCTGGTCCTTGTTGACCTCGGCAGCGGCTGCGGCGCCAACAGCAGCCTTCTGCTCCGGCGTCAGATGCTCGACCTCATCCAGGCCCGGAATCGCAACGCGCACCTCACGGCGGGCAAAGTCGATGCCGTTTTCCTTGAAGGCTGCTTTGACCCGGTTGAAGATTTCCTTGCGCAGGGTGAATTGCTTGCCCGGTTTGGCCATAAATTTACCGCGAATGATCATGCCCACATCATCAAAGTCGAACACACCCTGAGATTTGAAGGGCTGCAGGAAGCCTTCTTTGTGGGTTTCGTCCTCCATCATTTCGGCCCCGATCTTTTTGAAGATTTTCTTGACCTTGTTGGGATCGGTATCGAAGGGCACGGTGAATTTCAGCTTCATAATCACCCAGTCACGGCTGTAATTTGTCAGTTTCTGGATTTCTCCATAGGGGATCGTGTGCACAGGCCCCCTGTGATGGCGCAGTTGCATCGAGCGGATCGAGATTTTTTCGACCGTTCCGGTGGTTCCGCCCACATCGACATATTCGCCGACGCGGAAGGCATCATCAATCAGGAAGAAAACACCACCGACGACATCCGCCACCAGTTTCTGAGCACCAAAGCCGATGGCCAGACCCAGAACACCGGCACCGGCCAGAAGCGGTGTGATGTTGATACCCAGCGCACCCAAGGCCAGCAGGCCGAAGATGACCGAGATGGTGATCTGGGCCGTAATCCGCATCAGCGGCAGGACCGTCGCCAGACGAGAGCCTCCGGTGCCGCCGCCTTCACCGCTTGCTTCTTCGTCGACTGCCTCGGCTGCGGTCTGTTCCTTGGCCAGCCTGCGGTTGATCCATAGCGAGACGACCTCGTTTAGGATGTAACCGACCGCGATGATTAGAAGGAACTCAATGACAGCGCCGCCAACTTCGGCACTGACACCGGCCGAGGCGACATTGCGCAGGTCAAGATGCCACGCGCGGGCGATCATGAAGACGACGATCAGCCCGGCAATAACCCGCCCAATCCGGATATAGCTGCGCTTGGCCGCGCGATGCGCGCGTTCGGCCAGCGGGCCTTCGCCAGACATCGGCGGCTGCAAATGGCGTACCAGCCCGCGGATCAAAGTGTCGAGAGCAGGGGCAATCAGCAACCAGAACATGGTTGTGAAATGCGCACCACCTGCAAGCAATCTTAGCGTCGATGGATCGCGTTGTGCGACCAGGAATTCGACCAGCAGCCAGATTGTCACCGAAACGCCAATGGCGAAGTAGGGATAATATTGCGCGACTTCTTCATCAAACTTCGTGCGGTCCGGGTCTGTTCCCAGCATCATCTGAGACAACCCTTGGCGCGCGGTCCAGGCGATGACGGCGATATAGACATGGGTTGCCGCATTCAGCCAGAAGGCGATGCGTGTATCGTCCCCTGTGATGCCATTTAGGGCGTTGAAGCGCACAACAAACAGCGTGAACCCGATCAGGATCAACAGCCCGATCAGATTGCGATGCAGGTACTTTGCCCAATTGTCGTCAATACTCACCAGCCGATATTTTGGTTTCTCCGGTGCCAGAACAAAACGTGAGGCCGCAGCCCCCAGGCGCGGAATCCAGATCAGATAGAATACAAACGGACCGGCATAGGTGATCTGTTCGGGTGTCAGAAGCCCGCGACCAATCGCGCGAATGACAACATAGAACACGATCAGCCCGGCAATTTCGCGACAGAACCTGCGGAACAGGTAACTGACAGCGCCCTTGAGATCGGCCTCATCCCCAACTTCGGTCGCTTCATGCCAGCGGCGGGTCAGGAAAATGAACAGCTTCTCTGCCAGAAAGCCTGCAATCAATACAGAAAGAATAAGCCCGAACAGTTTAAAGACACCGTTCGTTCCAAACGTGTCGCTGAAGTTGCCAAACGCAGTAACTTGTGCCGACACAATGTTGGGGAGCGTGGTCAGAACGTGTGTCCAGGACGAGACCATCTCGGCCCATATCTCGCTTATTTCGGTCAGCGGGTCTTCCACGTTCGCCTTCTCGGCAGCCTGCTTTTCGGCTACCGCATCAAGGCGCTCTAACAGAATGGCGCGCACTTGGTCATCTGACATGCGGGCAACCAAACCATCGACCTGTTCGGGTGTTAAATCGTCCGGGATGGTCACTGAAGAAGTTGAGCCGGTGTCCTGCGCATATAGCGGAACCGCCAACAATAAAGCAGAGACAATCGCCAACATAAGGCGGAATGGGTGGAACATGGATTCTCCCTCGAACACGAAATTATTTCGTTTTTTTGGGATCATATGCCTATGCGTGTATTTTTCCCAGAGCTTTCGCTGACTTGATGCAATGCCTTGAGCAAAAAAAAGGCCGAGCAATAAGCTCGGCCATAGTCCAACAGGGAGGTATGAAGATGATGAGCGTTTCAGCATCACCGCCTTCGAGTGCTCATTTAGGGGTCAGTTTGTGAACGTTCAAGGAATTTAACCCTGAAATGTCCTCATGTCCGCTATGCTATTAGTGCATAGCTATAGTTTTCCCATCTTTTTCAGCTGTTTGCGCTGTGCGATGATCTCGTCCTGTACAAAGTCGCGGAACGCCCCGACGCGTTTTGAGTGTCGAAGTTCTTCGGGATAGGCCAGATACACTGGCACGTCAGCGGTTTCGATATCCGACAAAACCGGAACAAGATGCGGAAAATCCTGTGTGACGTAGTCTGGCAAAACTCCAATCCCGAGATTGTGCAACACTCCCTGAAGGACACCGAAGTAGTTGTTCACCGTCAACAGGGATGCGGGATTGTACGTCATAAGATGGCGTACCATGGCGGCGCTGGCGCCTACCTGGGGTGCCGCGGGTGTCTGACAGATCAGCCGGTGATTTTGGATATCCTCCAGCGATTTCAGCATTCCGCCATGGGCTTCGATGTAGTTGTGCGTTGCGTAAAGTGTCATCTGAACCGTCATCAGGCGCTTGCGCACCAAATCTGCCTGACTGGGTTCCTTCATGCGAATGGCGACATCCGCCTCTCTCATGGGGAGGTCCAGAACACGTTCTTCCAGCATCAGATCGATGTTGAGATCAGGGTATTGTTCATAAAGCTTGGGCAGGCGAGGGGCGAGCCAAAGCGTGCCAAAGCCAAAGGTCGTCGTGACCCGCAGAACGCCAAAAACTTCTTCCTCACTGTCGCGAATGCGTGCAGCAGCTGCGTCCAGCCGTTTTGACATGGCGGATGTGGCGTCGAACAACAGCTCACCCTGTTCGGTGAGAATCAGCCCCCGGGCGTGGCGGTGAAAAAGGGTGGCATCCAACGACTCTTCCAGCGCGCGGATCTGTCTGCTTACGGCGGATTGAGACAAATTGAGCTTGTCCCCGGCATGTGTGAGGCTGCCCGCATCGGCCACCGCGTGAAATATTCTAAGCTTGTCCCAATCCATCGCCGCAACTTTCGTTATCTTTTCGAACGCCTATATGAAACAGGTAACAAGTTCTACAATCAAAGGCCGAAATCGTTACGGTTCAGTGCATAAAACCTATACAGGTCAGAAATTATGACCTAAAATGCACTACGAACAAGCACACTGATCTGGCGAGGGGAGACGTCTGATGAGTCAGCCACAGATTACGTTAAACGACCGGTTCGATCTTGAGAAAAGCCCCGTTCTTCTGAACGGAACACAGGCGCTTGTCCGGTTGATGTTGATGCAAAAGGCCAGAGACCGGCAGGCGGGGCTGAACACTGCGGGGCTGGTGACTGGATATCGTGGCTCGCCACTTGGCGCTGTTGATCAGCAGATGATGCGGGCGCAAAGGCAGTTATCCGAAAGCAATGTTACGTTTCAGTTCGGATTGAACGAAGATCTGGCGGCAACGGCGCTGTGGGGCAGCCAACAGGCCGGCTTGCGCGGCGACGGCAAGTTCGATGGGGTTTTCGGGCTTTGGTACGGCAAGGGGCCGGGTGTAGACCGATCCGGTGACGTCATGCGCCACGCGAATATGGCCGGAACCGCCAAGCATGGCGGTGTGCTTATGGCGATGGGTGATGACCATACCGGCGAAAGCTCGACCGTGTTGCATCAGTCCGAATGGTCACTGGTAGATATGTATATGCCGGTCGTAAGCCCGGCGGGCGTGCAGGAAATCCTCGACTACGGAATATACGGCTTTGCGCTTAGCCGTTTTGCCGGGGTTTGGGTTGGGCTAAAAACCATGAAGGACACAATCGAGGTTACTTCGGTTGTGGATGGTCGCCCCGACCGAATGCAGGTTGTTGTACCTGATTTCGATATGCCGGAGGGCGGTTTGAATATCCGCCTGGGGGACACGCCGCACCTGCAGGAAACGCGCGTCATTGATTACAAAAGGTTTGCAGCCGAGACGTTTTCGCATGCCAACAAGCTGGACAAGCGGATATGGGGCAAACCGGGTGCAAAGATCGGATTTGTTGCGGCGGGCAAGAACTGGCTGGACCTGACCCATGCGCTGTCGCTTTTGAACATCGACGAGTCTGAAGCCGAACGGCTGGGGATCACCACCTACAAGGTGGGGCAGACCTTCCCGCTGGACATGGTCGGGTTCCACGACTGGGCCGAAGGGCTGGACCTGATCGTGATTGTCGAGGAAAAGCGCAAACTAATCGAGGTTCAGGTCAAAGAGGCTATCTTTGACGACCGCCGCGGTCGCCGGGTTTATGGGTGGTACAAGGGCGGCGCCGGTACGTTGCACCGCGATGAACTGTTCCCGACCCGTGGCGCGCTGGACCCGATCATGATTGCCGAAAAGCTGGGTGAGATCCTGATCGAAGAAGGGCGTGAAACCGATGGTATTCGGGCCGGGCTGGCCTCTTTGTCCGAGGCGCGCCGGGCCGACAACGCACAGGAAATCGCAACACGGCTTCCGTATTTCTGCTCGGGCTGCCCGCATAACAGTTCGACCAAAGTCCCCGATGGCAGCCGTGCCTATGCAGGGATCGGTTGTCATTACATGGTCCAGTGGATGGACCGGAATACCACGGGTTTTACCCAGATGGGCGGTGAAGGTGCGAACTGGATCGGTGAGGCCCCGTTTTCGACCACCAAACACGTGTTTCAGAACCTTGGCGATGGCACCTATAACCACTCGGGCGTTCAGGCGATCCGCGCGGCGTTGTCTGCGGGCACGAACATCACCTTCAAGATCCTGTTCAACGATGCCGTCGCCATGACGGGCGGGCAGGAGAATGAAGGCGATCTGACCGCAGAACGGATCGTTGCCGAAGTCAAAGCCATGGGTGTCCGTGAGGTTGCTCTGGTCTATGACGAAAAGGAAGACGTGAACTTCAAGGCTCTGCCGTCGAGTGTTCAGACGTTCGAGCGTGCGGAACTGATGCAGGTGCAGGAGAAGTTCCGCGAGATCGAGGGTGTTTCGGTCATCGTTTATGTTCAGACCTGTGCGGCCGAGAAGCGACGCCGCCGCAAACGCGGCACGTTCCCGGACCCGGACAAGCGCGTGTTTATCAATACCGATGTCTGCGAGGGCTGCGGCGATTGCGGGGTGCAATCGAACTGCGTGTCGATCGTACCCAAGGAAACAGAACTCGGGCGCAAGCGGGCCATCGATCAGTCAAGCTGCAACAAGGATTATTCCTGCCTGAACGGTTTTTGCCCATCCTTCGTCACGCTTGAGGGGGCGAAGATCCGCAAAGAGGCAACAACTGAAATCGACTTGCCCGATCTACCGATGCCGGTGCTGCCCAAGATCAGCGGTACGCATAACGTAGTGATCACGGGTGTCGGGGGAACCGGTGTTGTCACGCTGGGTGCGATCCTTGCGCAAGCTGCCCAGATTGACGGCAAAGGCGCGGGCATGATGGAAATGGCGGGCCTGGCGCAGAAAGGCGGCGCGGTACACATCCATTGCCGTCTGGCCAACGCACCCGAAGACATCAGCGCCATCCGCGTCGCAACCGGCGAAGCCCATGCGTTGATCGGCGGTGATCTGGTGGTGTCCGCCGGAGCCAAAACATTGGGCCTGACGCGCACAGGCCATACAGGCGCCGTTGTGAACAGCCATGAGACGGTAACAGGCGACTTTACGCGCAATACCGAGTTCCGCATTCCTGCCGACCAACTGGAACTGGCCCTCCAGGCTCGGTTGAAAGAAAATGTCTCGCTGTTTGACGCGACTGAGTTGGCACGCGCCGTGATGGGCGACTCGATCTATTCCAACATGATGATCTTTGGCGCAGCGTGGCAGCGCGGGTTGTTGCCCGTCAGCCATCAGGCGGTTTTTGATGCCATCGAATTGAACGGAACTACGATTGAACGGAACAAACGTGCGTTTGATATCGGGCGTTGGGCGGTTCTTCATCCGGCAGAGGTACAGTCCATTCTGTCCCCGACTGTGACCGAGATGCCCAAATCGCTGGATCAGAAGATCGAATTCCGCGCAAGCCATCTGACCGACTACCAAAGTGCGCGGCTGGCCAAACGGTATCGCAAGCTGGTCGACAGTGTTGAGGATGCGGATATCCGCGAGGCGGTGGCAAAAGGCTATCACAAGCTTTTGTCTTACAAGGATGAATACGAAGTCGCGCGCCTTCTTCTGTCAAGCCGTGACAAAGCGGCTGCCGAGTTCGATGGCGATTTCAAGATGACGTTCCATCTGGCTCCACCCATTTTAGGGGGATCGGGTAGCAACGGCAGACCCCGCAAACGTGCGTTTGGCGAAGCCATCCTTGGCCCACTGAAGCTTTTGACCCGGTTGAAGGCGCTGCGCGGTACGCCGCTGGATATATTTGGCTATTCGTCGGAACGCAGGATGGAGCGTGCGTTGATCCGTCAATATGAAAAGGACATGCGTGAGGTTCTGCCGCTTGTGTCGCAGACCACGCGCGATGCGATTGCCGCCCTGGCCCGTTTGCCGCTGGATATCCGTGGGTTTGGCCCCGTATTGCGCGAGAACGAGGCCAAAGCAGCCAAGCGGCGCGAGGAGTTGCTGGCCGTCATTCGCGGCGGGGGGGCAGGGTTGCAGACTGCGGCGGAATAAAACGTCACAAGCGTGTCACGATAGCTAGGCAAAATTGTTACTTGCACTTATTTTGCAGGCAGCAAGCCGGAGACCCATATGCCTTCTCGTCGTCATGCCGTTCGCGACATTTCCTACGCGCATTCCGCCGAAACCAAAGGCGGGCGGATGGTTATCAAGCTGATGGAGAACACGACGGGTCGTATGCGCCTGATCAAACGCGCGGACGGGTACGAGAAAGACGTTGCCAATGGGCGCGACTTTTGGGCCGTGATGGTCGAACGCTATGGGCTGACTCTGGACGTGGCGGGGGGATCGCTTTCGAATATTCCGAAAGACGGTCCTCTGATCCTGATTGCCAATCATCCCTACGGAATTCTGGATGGCCTGATGATGGGACATATCCTGTCCGAGACGCGGGGAGATTTCCGCATTCTGGCTCATCGGGTGTTTCGCAAGGCCGAAGACCTGAATCGCATCATTTTGCCAATTTCGTTTGATGAAACGAAAGAGGCGATGCAGCTGAACCTTGAGACCCGAAAAACCGCGCTCAACTATCTGGGCGAAGGCGGGGCGATCGGCATTTTCCCCGGCGGGACGGTCAGCACCGGGGTTAAGCCGTTTTCCCACCCCATGGATCCGGGTTGGCGCGGGTTTACCGCGCGGATGGTGGCTAAATCGAATGCCACGGTTGTTCCGGTTTTCTTTGATGGCCACACCTCTCGTCTGTTTCAGATCGCCAGCCATCTGCACAGTACTTTGCGGATGGGCCTGCTGATCAAAGAATTCAAGAAACGCGTTGATACACCGGTGAAAGTCGTGATCGGAGAGCCGATAGGCCGTGACATTCTGGACCCGCTCAGCAAGGATACGCGCAAGATGATGGATTTCCTGCGCAAAGCCACGTATGAGCTGTCTCCAACGCCGTTGAAGTCTTATGATTACGGCTATGAGTTTGAGGAACGGCATCGCGCCTGAATGATCTAATGGCAGTAGGTATCTTCGATTCCGGTTTGGGCGGTCTGACCGTCCTGAGTGCCGCGCAGCAACGTCTGCCGGACGTTGATTTCCTGTATTTTGCAGATAGTGCACACGCGCCTTACGGTGTGCGTGATGCCGAGGATATCTATCAGCTGACCCGCAAGGCGGTTCAGGATCTGTGGTCGCGTGGCTGCAACCTGGTGATTCTGGCCTGCAACACGGCCAGCGCCGCAGCGTTGCGGCGCATGCAGGAAGAGGGCGTGCCCAGCGGCAAACGCGTTCTTGGTGTTTTTGTCCCGTTGATCGAGGCGCTGACCGAACGGCAATGGGGCGACAATTCTCCGCCGCGCGAAGTGGCCGTCAAACATGTGGCATTGTTTGCAACGCCTGCCACGGTATCCAGTCGGGCCTTTCAGCGTGAATTAGCCTTTCGGGCCATCGGTGTGGATGTCGAGGCACAGGCCTGTGGCGGCGTTGTGGATGCCATAGAAGACGGCGACATGATCCTGGCCGAAGCCCTGGTGCGCAGCCATGTGGATGCGCTGAAACGCAAAATGCCGGAACCTCAGGCCGCTATTCTTGGCTGCACGCATTACCCTTTGATGGCCGAAGCATTTCAGGCGGCGTTGGGTGAAGATGTGCAGGTTTACAGCCAGGGTGCCCTTGTTGCTGACAGTCTGGCAGATTACCTGCAACGTCATCCCACCATGTTGGGCGAGGGCCCAAGTGGTTTCCTGACAACAGGTAAACCCAATGTTGTCAGCGACCGCGCGACGCAGTTCCTCCGACGACAAATCACCTTCCAGGCTGCCTGACTTAGGTCAAGGACGCAGCCGCTTTGCTTCCCTTATTTCAAGGCCGTCGCATCGGCGGTCGAAACATGTGACACTCAAGTGAAAGAGGTCTGACATGACCCATAAAATCGCAATTTTGGGCGCTTCGGGCTATACCGGCGCTGAATTGGTGCGGCTGATTGCCGAGCACCCGAACATGGATATCGTCGCGCTGGCTGCCGAACGTAAGGCTGGTATGACAATGGCGCAGGTTTTCCCGCATCTGCGCCACATGGATTTGCCTGATCTGTGCAAAATCTCCGAGATCGACTTCTCGCAGGTCGACCTGTGTTTCTGCGCCTTGCCGCACAAGACCAGTCAGGAAGTGATCCGGGATTTGCCGAAAGACCTGAAAATCATTGACCTGTCCGCAGACTTCCGGCTGGCCGACCCCGACGAGTACGAAAAATGGTATGGCAATCCGCATACCGCGCTAAAACAGCAGGAAGAGGCGATTTATGGTCTGACCGAGTTCTACCGCGAAGACATCAAGGGGGCACGGCTTGTTGCGGGCACCGGGTGCAATGCGGCAACCGGGCAATATGTTCTGCGACCGCTGATATCTGCCGGGGTCATTGATCTGGACGATATCGTTCTGGACCTGAAATGCGCCGTATCAGGAGCAGGGCGGTCACTGAAAGAAAACTTGCTGCACGCTGAACTGAGTGAAGGCAGCAATGCCTATTCCGTCGGAGGGACGCACAGGCATCTTGGCGAGTTCGATCAGGAGTTTTCGAAACTTGCCGGTCGGGCTGTGCATGTGCAGTTCACGCCGCATCTTATCCCTGCAAACAGGGGTATTCTGGCCACAACCTATGTGAAGGGTGACCCGCACAGCATCTACGAAACGCTCGCCAAAGCCTACGCGGACGAACCGTTCATTCGGATGCTGCCGATGGGTGAGACCCCTTCGACCCACCATGTGCGGGGGTCGAATTTCTGTCACATCGGTGTTGTCGCGGATCGGATTGAGCGGCGCGCAATTGTGATTGCAGCGCTGGATAACCTGACAAAAGGTAGCAGTGGGCAAGCCTTGCAGAACGCGAACCTGATGTTAGGTGAAGATGAAACTCTGGGCCTGATGATGGCCCCGCTTTTCCCGTGAGGATGGTATGAAAACGCTCAAGAAACGTCGGCGCGTACAAGTCATTCTGGTGGCAGTTGTTGCCTTGGTGGCGGCAACTGCGTTGATTGGCTGGGCATTGCAGGACGGGATCAACTTTTTCCGCTCACCTAGTGAGGTGATTGCCGAGCCGCCGAAACCAACCGAGGTGTTCCGGATGGGCGGCTTGGTTGAAGAAGGCTCGATCATTCGCGGACAGGGCGAAACCATTCGTTTTGTTGTAACGGATGGTGGAGAAAGCGTTCCGGTCTCGTTCACAGGTGTCCTGCCTGATCTATTCTCGGAAAATCAGGGGATGATCGGCACAGGCAGTTACGTGAACGGAGTCTTTGAAGCGACTGAAATTCTTGCCAAACACGATGAAACCTACATGCCGAAAGAGGTCATGGACGCTCTGAAAGAGCAAGGTATCTATAAAGGCGCGGAAGAAAGCTAATAAACCCTCTGGACCTGCTTCGGAGCGTTGCGTGCATGGTGCATGCTGCGCTCCGTTTCGTTTTGAATCGTTAATGTCTGTCGGAAAGGGTGTGGCCACCTAACGTTACGAGGGTGGTATGCAAACGGTTCGGCAAATTGCCAAAGAGATTGTGGCCCGTGAAGGGGGCTTTGTTGATGACCCCGACGATCCGGGCGGGGCAACCAAGTTCGGGGTCACGATTCACACCCTGCGCAGGCTGGGCTTGGATCTGACTGGCGACGGACGGGTTGACGAGGCGGATGTGCGCACATTGTCCCGTCGGCAAGCGGTCGACATTTTTGTGCGGCACTATTTCGACAAGCCACGCATTGTTGAGCTGCCCGAAACCCTGCATGCTTCGGTTTTCGACATGTATGTGAATGCCGGTGCGCAGGCGGTGAAGATCCTTCAGCGGCTGCTTCAGGAAATGGGGTTTAACGCCACCGCCGACGGCGTGATCGGCCCTCAAACCGTGGCGGCCTGCCAAAGCGCGGCGCAGCCAGAGCCCGACGTCTTGCGCGACGCCTACGGGATTGCGCGGCGAAACTACTATTTTCGCCTTGCTGATCGGCGGCCTGCATCCAGAAAATACGCGCGCAACCGTTCAGGCGGCAAAGGTGGCTGGATAAAACGGGCCGAAGAGTTCCTTTCGCCGCGTTATCACCTGTCGAACAGCGATTTTAACAGAAGGATCGCGGCATGGGGCTGATTTCAGGTGTGTTGGCGCTGCTGTTTGGCAACGGGCGCAACGTCTTGCAAGAAACCGCAGAACTCTATCGTGAAAACACCGAAGCAAGCGCAGTACGCGCTTACGAGGTTCAAACTCAGGCCATGGTGCAGTTCGGTAGCGAATTTCAGGCACCTCAGAAGGGCCTGTTTGACCGTGTCATGGACGGCGTGAACAGGTTGCCGCGCCCGGCACTGGCATTGGGAACGCTTGGCTTGTTCGTTGCCGCCATGGTCGACCCAATATGGTTTGCCGCACGGATGCAGGGCATAGCCTTGGTCCCAGAGCCGCTGTGGTGGTTGCTGGGCGTAATCGTTTCGTTTTACTTTGGCGCGCGTCACCAAAGTAAAATGCAGGATTTTCAGCGGGATATCCGCTCAACCATGACGCAACTGCCAACGGTCATGAGCAATATCGAGGCCTTGCGCACCATGCAGAGCGACAGCCCCGGTGTTGCTGACCCCGGTCCGGATGCTGTGCTGAACAGCGATGTCATACGTCCCGAGGAAAACCAGGCGTTAAACGATTGGCGAAAGCTTCGCGGTATCTGACCCGCGACACTTTGTGCGTACAGATCAAGCTAAAGGTCATGGCCCCCGGTTCCGCACCGGCGTATATTCCGGGGCATGATTACAGAACTTGGCCACTTCACCCTGATCCTCGCGTTCTTTGTCGCAATTGTGCAAAGCGTTGTTCCCCTGATCGGCGCCTCAAAACGTTGGACCGGCTGGATGGTTTTTGCAGAGCCCGCCGCCATCGTGCAGTTCCTGCTGACGGCGTTTGCGTTTGGTGCTTTGATCTGGGCGTTTGTAACCTCTGACTTTTCCCTCAGGATCGTGGTCGAGAACAGCCACACGGCAAAGCCGATGCTGTACAAGATCAGCGGAACATGGGGCAACCACGAAGGATCCATGCTGCTTTGGGTGCTGATCGTCACCCTGTTTGGAGCGATGGCGGCTTTCTTTGGTGGCGGCTTGCCACCGACACTCAAAGCCCGTGTTCTGGCCGTTCAATCGGCCATTGCCGTGGCGTTTTTCGGTTTTATCCTGTTAACGTCGAACCCGTTTGACCGGCTGGCCATCGCTCCGTTTGACGGGCGCGACCTGAACCCGCTGCTTCAGGATCCCGGGCTGGCCTTCCATCCGCCGTTTCTGTACCTCGGCTATGTCGGGCTGAGCATGGCTTTCAGCTTTGCGATTGCGGCCCTGATCGAAGGGCGTATCGATGCGGCATGGGGCCGTTGGGTGCGCCCCTGGACGCTGGCGGCCTGGGTTTTCCTGACTATCGGTATCGCGCTGGGGTCCTGGTGGGCCTATTACGAACTCGGCTGGGGCGGTTTCTGGTTCTGGGACCCGGTCGAAAACGCGTCCTTCATGCCCTGGCTGTTGGCGGCGGCGCTGTTGCATTCGGCAATAGTTGTGGAAAAGCGCGAAGCATTGAAAAGCTGGACCATTCTGCTGGCAATCATCGCGTTTGGATTTTCCCTCATCGGTACGTTTATCGTGCGATCAGGGCTACTGACCTCGGTTCACGCATTTGCCAATGATCCGGAGCGCGGTGTATTCATCCTGATCATTCTGGTCTTCTTCATCGGCGGCGCGCTTACCCTGTTTGCCGCACGGGCACAGGCGATGGAGGCCAAGGGCGTTTTCGGCATGGTCAGCCGCGAAAGCGCGCTGATCGTGAACAATGTCCTTCTGGCGGTCAGTTGCTTCGTCGTTTTTGTTGGGACGATGTGGCCGATGGTGGCCGAGATGATGTTTGACCGCAAACTTTCGGTTGGGGCACCGTTTTTCAACGCGGCGTTTTCTCCGTTCATGGTTTTGCTGGGGTTGATCCTGCCAATCGGGGCGATGCTGCCGTGGAAACGCGGTCGGCTGGGCAAAACGGCTTGGTCCCTGCGCTATGCCTTTGGTCTCGCGCTGGCGATTGCGCTGTTGGTTTGGGCCATGCAGACCGGCCGCAGCGCGTTAGGGCCCGTAGGCCTGTTCCTGGGGGCATGGATCACAATCGGTGCAGCCATTGATTTGTGGAGCCG
>NZ_JBXWSG010000043.1:0-28459 GCF_059613305.1 Ruegeria sp. BHSB056
CTGTTTGCGAAAGGCTCGGACCTCGCGGCCGATCGCTACTTCGAGCACCTTTTCACGTTCGCTCGTTCGAACGGAATGCGGATCCTGAGTCAGATTTCCCACCATTTCTGTGTCGCGTTTTTTCAATGTTTCGCCTTCAATGTCTTGCTACACTTGTCTGAACCAACGGTGCAAGCAGCTGCGCCGTTTCAGCCAATCCAATTCGGGCTATCATAGCACCCATTATTCCTGATAGTAAAATAATCATGCTGGTAGAAAAATGTAGCGAGATTAGATTCCAGTTGTTCGACGGATTTCCGATGGCCTGCTTGACTTCGGTCATCGAACCTTTGAGAGCGGCAAATGAAATAGCGGGACAAGAGTTATTTTGCTGGTCATTGGTGACGGAAGACAGGGGCAAAGTCAGATCCAGCGCCAACGGGTTGTGTTGCAAATTTTTGGAACACTCAGAGTAAGCGTCTTACCAGGCACACTTATCCTGCGATCTCAGCAAACACCCGAAAGCCAGAGGTGGCTGCGCTGGAGAATTGCTTCTTTCGGATCATGTTGGAGACCTCGATACCATCCAGCGTAGCGGACGCGGATGCGAATGATTTGAACCCACACATGTGTCGAACACGCCGTTTTATGAACCGATGATCCTGCTCGATCATGTTGTTCAAAAATTTGGACCTGATTGTCTGCACCCTGGCTTGGCAACCAAACCGCTTCAGAATCCTGTTCACTTCTCGAATGCCGGCTGCGTTGGCTCCGCTCTTATCGATGACGACTTTGTCTGGGATTCCGTTTGATGACAGCGCTTTGGCAAAGAACCTGGTTGCTGCGGGACCGTTTCTTCGCTCAGACAGCATAAAATCAAGGGTGTTCCCTGCTTTGTCGACGGCCCGATAGAGATACACCCACTTACCGCGCACACGGAGGTAGGTTTCGTCCATTCTCCAAGATTTCTGTGTTGGAAGCTTTTTCGATTGCGCCCGCGCAGCGATCATCGGCGAATATTTTACAACCCATCTATTCAACGTAGCGTGATCGACGGAAACGCCCCTTTCAGCCATGATTTCCTCAAGGTCGCGATAGGAAACAGTGTAGCGCAAATAGAAAAACACAGCGTCTAAAACCACATCCTTCGGGAAGTGGCAGCCTTTCAAAGAAACCATTCTGAAACCTGCTCGCGATTGATTTGAAAGCAACAAGCTCCAGGGCACGCGATTTCGTCGACCTCGGTCAAAATTCGCGACACAACCCTCTCAGGGCACCTCGAGATCATAGAAGTGTGCGGCGGTTTCTCTGAAAACCGCCGATTGTGCTTCAGCCGGTACCAAATTACGGTAAGCCTGTACCAGCGATGCATAGTTGCCATAGAGCTTGTCGACCGGGAAATTCGAACCAAACATGACCCTCTTGGGTCCGAATTGTTCAAGGCAAATCTCCACGATCGGGCGAATGCTGTCAGGTGTCCAGTTGTGATCGAACATGCCCAGGCCTGATAGTTTGCATGAGACATGCGGCAGATCGGACAGCGCGTGCAGTCTTTGAGCCCAGCTTTTCAGGCCCGCGCGGGTACGGTCATGTGGTGATCCGGCATGGCATAGAGCGACTCGTGTATTCGAGGCTTGCGCAAGAATTCGGGTAGTTTTTCCGATTAATTCGGGAATGAGCTGGAGATCAAAGCTGAGATCGCGCCGTCCAGCCTCCCTCAGTCCATTCAGAAATCGCGGATCATCCAGCAGAGAATTTGTGCCCGTCTGCGCGTCCTCTCCGGGTGCGCGCCCGACGATCTGGCGCACACCGCGTACAGTTGGAAGGGCCTGAAACGTATCAAGCTGGGCGGGTAGGTCAGCCGAAGTCAGGTCACAGAACACAACCTGCGCCATTGGCCAGTCTGGATTGGTATCGGCGACAGCTTGAACCCACCGGGCTTCGTCCAGACCGTTTTTGGCTCCCACCTGGATATGGATCGAGGCACCGACTCCGCAGGGCGCGGCTTCGGACCGGAACTCGCGCAGCAGGTAATTCCGTTGAATCGGCGTCGGGTCGCCAAAGAACCTTTCCTCCCCGCGCGCCATCAGCCAGGGGTAGTTCACGGCTTCAAGGTCCCAAAGGTGGTGATGGGCGTCGATCCAGCCGGTCATGTTCGCGGTACTTTCGCCATGCGCCCCAATATATCGACACCCTGTTGTTTCCAGAAATGCAGCAGATCGATGAAAACCCAGTTCTCGGCCAGCTTGTCACCCTCGCGACGATATATGTCGATCACGCGGAATTCACCGGCCTTGTCGGTGGCGGGCATACCCATGAACCCGCCGGTGGGCCGCGCCGTAAAATTCGGCCAGCCGAAAAAACCGCCATAGTGACCCTCAGCCAAGCGGCAAATGTGCTTGGTCTTCGAGCGGTCCGTTAAGGATGCGCGGAAAGGGCCTGAGTGCTGCTTTGCATAACGCTCAATCGTATAGGTCGCGCCGATCCCAGCGGGCCCCCACCAGATCATGTCTTCGCTCCATGTCTGGCGCAATTCTTCCTCAAGGCTCAGGCCGCTGTTCCATTGGCCGAGATCGGAAATCATAGCATTGATCGTGCCGAGAGTTTTCTCGCCTTCTTCGGCAGGCTGCGGGTTGAACATCAACCCGTCATGCGTCATCGGTCCGGGTTGCACCAGGTGGGCTGCGGTTTGGGGCGGGAAGGGCTGCAACCCGACTTGCATCATGAAATGCGGGATGTCGAAATACATAGCCGTCTCGGCGATCTTCCCATTCTCGATCCTGTTGAACTCACAATAGCGCAAAAACGCCATCTTGCCTGTGGGGGCGATGCCCAGCCACGCATTATCGAACAGGCCCATCAGGTGCCCCATTGAAACAACCCAGACCGAGGTGAATCCGTCCATCTCGTTTTTTCCGGCCATGAACACGTCCATCCGGCGCTGCATATTCCCTAGGCTTTGCTTCAGGGGACGCCAGAATGCCTGCGCTACGTCATGGGTGCCCCGAAGCTCATCAAACGGGTGGAAACCGCGCCACAGGTAGTCTTCTGCGCAGAACTCAGACAACGTGTTGGCGATATCCGATTCTTTTACGCTGCTGAGCGCCGAGTAGTAATCCAAGATGATCGCTTTTTGGATTTCATAGGACATTATTACTTTCTTTCAGTTCTTTAGTCGCTGTCATGGGGCGAATTGCGAAGAAGATGAAGTCGACGTTTGCACACGCATGCAAAAAAAGCTTGCCAGATGTTTCTTTTGTTGTCTATGGTTTTGCAAGCGTATGCACGATGCGTGCAGCAGGGAGGACAGAATGGCCGAAATTCAACTTCGCAATGTTGGAAAGCGTTGGGGATCGTTTGTTGGAGTTGACAATTTTGACCTGACAATAGCCGACAAGGAATTTCTGGTGCTTCTTGGGCCGTCAGGTTGCGGAAAGACGACGACAATGCGCATGATTGCTGGTCTCGAGGACGCGTCTGAGGGGGATATCCTGATCGATGGCGCCCGAGTAAATGACATGGAGCCCAAAGACCGCGATGTCGCGATGGTGTTCCAGTCATACGCGCTGTATCCGAATATGAATGTATATGAGAACATTCGCTTCCCGCTGAAAGTTCGCGGTATTGACCCTGCTACCCATGACGAAAAAGTGCGGCGCGCTTCGGCGATGGTCGAGCTGGATGACTTCCTGCACCGCAAACCGGCGGAACTGTCTGGCGGTCAGCGTCAGAGGGTTGCCCTGGCTCGTGCCATTGTGCGCGAGCCGAACGTGTTTCTGATGGACGAGCCACTATCCAACCTTGACGCAAAACTGCGCGTTTCCACCCGCGCGCAGATCAAGAACCTGAGCCACGAATTGGCGGTCACCACGATCTATGTGACCCACGACCAGATCGAGGCAATGACCTTGGCTGATCGGGTGGTGATCATGAAACAAGGTGTGGTTCAGCAGGTTGGCTCCCCAACCGATATTTACGATGAACCTGCAAATACATTTGTGGCCAGCTTCATCGGCAACCCGGCAATGAACCTTGTCGATGGCGAGGTTCAGGGTGGCGTGTTCCGCGCCCAAAGCACAGAGGTGCACGGGTTGAACGCGCCGGACGGTCCTATCACGCTGGGGTTTCGCGCCGAGGACGCAAATGTTGTGGAAAGTGGCGGCGAGATCAACGCGCCGATCTATACGCAAGAGCTGTTGGGCGACAGCACCATGGTTTCGGTTCGGATCGGTGGTGCGCTGGTCTCGGTCAAGGCCGACAAAACCTATCGGGCCGAAATCGACGATCAGGTCTCGATTCATATCCATACTGATCACTGCCATCTGTTTGATGCGAAAACCGGGGCTCGCCTGGAAGGCTGAGAACCGCAAACAACACCCGTTGGGACGGGGTAATCTGGGTGCAGACTTCGAAGATGCACCATCCATCTAGGGAGGAATATTGATGTTTCTGAAGAAAATTGCATTGGCCGGCTCGGTAGCCGCCTTTGCCGCAAGCGCGGGATATGCCTGCGAAATCGGCGCACGTGTCAACATAGTCGGCAATGAATTTGCGGCCATCCAGGCCGTCGCAGCCGGAGCGAAGGAATGCACCGGGGCGTCGGTAGAATCCAACCTGACATCCGAGCACCAGACCATCAACGTGGCTGGCCTGTCGGGCAATCCGTCGGAATACACGACCGCAATCATCGCCAATAGTTCGGTTGTGGCACTGATGAACGAAGACGTTATTCGTCCGCTCAATGACCTAGTGGAAAAGTATGGTCAGGACCTGCAGCCTGGGCAGCTGATCAAGATTGGCGACAACATCATGGCTATCGCCTTCATGGCGAACGCGCAGCATCTGATGTACCGCAAGGACATCCTTGAGCAAGCCGGTGTGGAAGTCCCGACTACCTATGAGGAAATGCTCGAGGTGGCCGAGGCCATTCGTACGCAGGGCATCATGCAAAACCCGGTTGGTGGAGCCTATGCATCGGGTTGGAACCTGGCGCAGGAATTCAACAATATGTTCCTTGGTTATGGCGGCAGTCATTTTAAACCCGGTACGGCCGAACCCAACGTGAATTCTGAGGCCGGTGTCAACGCCCTGAATATGATGAAGGCTTTGTCGGAATACATGAATCCCGACTTCCTGACTCATGACTCCAACGCCACCAATGCCGAATACCGGGCTGGCAACGTTGCAATCATGAATATGTGGGGTTCGCGCGCATCGCAGCAAACCACCACCGAAGGTGTGTTGCAGGAGGTAATCGACGGCCATGCGATTGGCGCGCCGCTGACAGTTGGTGGCGGAGATATCCCTGCGACGACCCTGTGGTGGGACGGTTGGACTGTCGGAAAGAACATCTCAGATGAAGAGGCCGAGGCCACATTCATTGCAATGAAACATGGCATCCGCCCTGACATGCTGAACGATGAAACCACACCACTGGCGGTCTGGCTGATTGAAGGCTACCAGCCGGGAAAAGATGCCGAGGGCGTGTTTGCTGCGGCCAAAATGGGCACGCCACCGTATCCGATGTTGCCGTACATGGGGCTCATGCACAGCGCACTTGGCAACGAACTTGCTGATTTCATGCAGGGTAAGGAAAGCGCGGAACAAGCGTTGGCTGATGTAGAAGCCGCCTATCGTGCCGCCGCCATCGAGCAAGGCTATCTGCAATAAGAAGCCTATTGCGCGGGTGCCTTTGATAACCGCCCGCGCAATCCCACTGACACGAGGATTGCAACATGCGCCATAAGACATTCCTTTGGTTCTTCCTGCCCACAGGACTCGCGATGCTGCTGTTCATTGCAATGCCAATTGTCTCGGTGGTGACTCAATCGATCTTCGCGCCCCACCCGGCCGTTCTGTTAGAGGTCGAAAACTGTACCCCGCTTATCGGATGCACAACTGAGACCACTGTTGATCAAGAGGCCACCGCGGCGCTTCGCGCCGAGAAACCTCTGGGCCGGTTTGTGGGACTGGACATTTACTTTAACCGAGGCCATCTGGCGATTCAGGAAATTGGTCAAATCTGGGCCGCGAATGAAACATGGGGCGGCTTCTTCACCGAGCTTGGTAATCTGCCCTTCTACCGGGCGATGGCATTCACGCTGACCTTCGTTGCTGTCGTGACACCGCTCACAATTATTTTGGGGCTGGTGATTGCGCTGGCAGTAAACTCCCTGCACAGGCAACTCAAAGGTCTGATGATCTTTTTCTCTCTTCTGCCCATGATCGTGACCCCGCTGATCGGCTCGCTCATCCTGTTTTGGATGATTGACAGTCGCGGGGTGATCGGCAACGCCCTCGTATATCTTGCTGGAGATCCGGATTTCAGCCTGAAAGCATCAACAGGGCTGATGTGGGTAGCGCTGATGGTCTATGGTGTTTGGCACGCTGCGCCTTTTGCCTTTGTCGTGTTCTATGCTGGCCTGCAAACCTTGCCCCAAGACCAGATTGAGGCCGCCCAGATAGACGGGGCGACGCGCTGGCAGCAGGTCAAATTCGTGGTTGTTCCCCATCTCATGCCCCTGGTCACATTTGTTGCACTGATCCAGTTGATGGACAATTTCAAGGTGTTTGAACCTATCATCGGCTTCAGTGCACAAGCGCATGCGCAATCACTCAGCACCTTCATCTTCTACGATCTCGGTGGCGAGACTCGGCAACTGTCTTCCGCTGCTGCTACCTCTGTGATGACGATTTTCGGGGTCGCAATTCTTCTGTCGCCCGTGCTTGTCCGCACCTGGCGCGATTTCAAAGGAGCAAGATAATATGGCCAGCCGCGCGCAAAGAATGCCTACAAGCCTTCGGATCGCCTCATCCCTGTTTGTGCTCCTATGGTTTATCCTGGCCGCCTTTCCGTTCCTCTGGACGGTTTGGGGCTCGTTCAAGGTCGAACTGGATTTCTTCTCGATCGCTGACTGGACCAATGCCCTGACTGGTGCCCGAACCGAAGCGGTTTATGGCTCGCCGTTCACCACCACCGGATATGAGGGTGCTTGGATTCAGGAAGAGTTCTGGCGCAATGTTCTGAACACCGGGATCGTCTGTTTCTTTGTTGTTACCATCTCACTGACTATAGGGACGCTAGGAGGCTATGCCCTTTCGCGGTCTACTTACAACTACACATTCTGGCTGTTGATCACGGCGCTTATCTTCCGCGCGATGCCGCCAATCACTCTGGTCTCGGGTTATCTGTTACCCTTCTTTGAATGGAATGTTTGGGGAATTCTTCCAACCACCATTATCGTGCTTGTGGCGATCAACCAGCCGTTCACTCTTTGGATGTTGCATTCCTTCTTCAAGAACATCCCGAGCGAGTTGGATGAAAGTGCCAAGGTCGACGGATGCAACCAGTTTCAGGCTTTCCGACGTGTGATCATTCCGGTGATGTGGCCAGGCGTCATCACGACCGGGCTGTTCTCGTTCCTTCTGGCCTATAACGACTTTGCCGTCGGGGCGATGCTGCTGTCCGAAAGCAACCGCACCATGGTGCCTGCAATCGCCGCCTTCCTTGGTACAACACAAACCGAGGGCAACGTGATGTTCGCCGTTGCGGCGGTGGTTTCAGCCACAGTTCCACTGTTCATCCTGGTGATGTTCTTCCAACGCCAGATCGTCGGCGGCCTGACCGCCGGGGCTGTGAAAGGCTGACATAAATGGGGCGCACTCATCCTCAGTCCGTATCTGCCCATGCGCACGCAGCCAGCCTGAACTTGGCTGCGCGCCGGGCCCGACGGCCGGGACGAATTCCATTTGCCTTGATGCGCGCGGGTCCTCGTGCCTGCACACCGCCACAGCGAATAGGAAAACGTCCTAAAAAGGAAAGCGCCATGAACAAGCGCGCAAATCGCCCAGCGATGGGTATTGCCACCGGAACCACGTTTGAAAACAAACAGCTTTATCGTCAGTTTCTCGAAAGCTTTGATAAGGGCCTAGGCGAGACCATGGAGACGGCCGCCAGCGAGATTTTCGCCGCAACGGCCACTACCGAAGCGAGCCATCCGATCAATGCAGCCCCTGATGGCAACGGCTACGTTAGCTCTGTCATCTTACCGATTTCAGAGGCGTTCGAGGGGCTCACCCGTCAGAACTATGTGGTCACAGGTGGCGAATACCTGGGAAGCGAGTGGGTCACCTCGACCGGGTATTTCCACGGTCATTTCAAGCGACCGCTTTGTGGTATTCCACCCAGCGGCAAACTGGCATTTCTGCGATTTGGTGAATTCCACCGAATGGAAGATGGCAAGATCGTCGAATCCTATGTCTTCCTCGGCTTTGCCGAGTTGATCATCGCGCTTGGCCTCTGGCCGCTGGAACTGCAGGGCTATGAAGGTGTCGTGCCAGGTCCGGCAACGCATGACGGCATCGTCATTGGGCCTTCAGACCCAGCGCAGTCACGCGCCACAGCAGATCTGGTCGAGGACATGCTAAAACAGCTAACGACCGAGGACCAAAGCTGGCGGCCTTATTGGGATGACCGAATGGTGTGGTACGGTCCCGGCGGGCTGGGATCCTATGCCACGGTCGATGCCTTCGCCGAATTCCAATCCCCCTTCGAGGACACGTTCGAAGGCTGGGGCGACGGCAAGGACGCAGGCGTCACCGGCGTCGGTTCGAATTGCAAAGCCGGGGATGGCGACTATGCATTCCTGTGCGGCTGGCCGCAGATCACCGGCGTCCACGTCAAATCCTTCCTGGGCCTGGAGCCAACGGGAAAGCGCGTTTTTATGCGTGACTGCGACTGGTGGCGCTGCGCAGAAGGCAAGATCATCGAGAACTGGTGCATGCTCGATATTCCTCATCTGCTGGTGCAACTGGGTTTCGACCTTTTTGCCGAAATTTCTGAACAGACCTAATGAGCTGTTCCGCCAGACATAACGCCATTGCGCGCCACCCGGCGCTCAACCGGATGCCAAGGGATTTTCTGACGGCCGACCAACCCTCCCCGTCCAGACAGAAAACCCCTTGGTAACCATAAAAGGAAAAGACACATGAAGGGCTCCCGCCCCGAACAGGCCGTGCTGACACGTGACACGGACATGAGAAAAACCGACGAGACCCGCGCCGTGATCGAGGGGATGGTCGATGGTTTGAACGATCACCGCATCGACGATATCGGCGAATTCTTCGCAGAAGGGTTCCGCTGGATCGGCAACCGGGGCTGCGGCACCAAAACTGGGCTCAAGGAGTTTCAGGAAAACTGGCAACGCCCGTTTCAGGCGGCGTTCTCGGACAAGACCTGCATTGATGAGGCCCGGCTTTATATGGGCGAATGGGCTGCGGCCTTTGGCCGCCAGGAGGCAACCCACTCGGGCGAGTTTCTGGGCATCGCGCCCACCGGCAAGCGGGTCGAGATCCGATACATGGATTTCTGGAAAGTCGTCGATGGCAAGATCGTTGACAACTGGGTGAACGTCGATTTCGCCCACGTCGCCGCGCAGCTTGGCGTTGATCTGTTCAACGGCGAAGGCTGGGAAGCATTTGACCGGGGAGAAAAAACTCCACCCCGGCCCGAAAACTGAGGATAGAGACAATGGCTATTGAATACCTGAAACGCGGCAAACCTGAAGCTGACCGGGCGGAAGACGATGCCAAAACCCGAGCTGTTGTCGAAGAAACGCTGGCGGATATCGAAACCCGCGGCGATACCGCAGTGCGCGAGCTGTCTGAGAAGTTCGACAACTACTCGCCGGAAAGCTTCCGCTTGAGCCAGGATCAGATCGACGAGTTGATCGCTTCGCTGTCCGAGCGCGAATTGGCCGATATCAAGTTTGCTCAGAAACAGGTGATGAACTTTGCGCAGGCACAGCGCGACTCGATGCTGGATATCGAGGTTGAAACCCTGCCCGGCGTAATCCTGGGTCACAAGAACATTCCGGTACAGTCGGTGGGCTGCTACGTGCCGGGCGGCAAGTTTCCGATGGTGGCCTCGGCGCACATGTCTGTGGCTACGGCAAAAGTTGCGGGCGTTCCTCGGATCATCGCTTGCACTCCGCCGTTTCAGGGCAAACCGAACGCTGCCGTGATCGCGGCCATGTATTTGGGTGGCGCACATGAAATCTATGTCATGGGTGGTATCCAGGCCATCGGTGCCATGGCGATAGGGACTGAGACCATTGATCCGGTTCACATGCTGGTTGGCCCCGGCAACGCTTTTGTGGCCGAAGCCAAGCGACAGCTTTTCGGCCGCGTCGGCATCGATCTGTTCGCTGGTCCGACCGAAACTATGGTCATCGCCGATGAAACCGCCGCTGATGCCGAGCTGTGTGCGACCGATCTGCTGGGACAGGCCGAGCATGGCTATAACAGTCCCTGCGTTCTGGTCACCAACTCGTACAAGCTGGCCCAAGAAACACTGAGCGAGATCGACCGTATCCTCGGGTTCCTACCCACCGCCGGCACTGCCAAGGTCAGTTGGGAGGAATACGGCGAGGTCATCGTCTGCGACACCTATGACGAGATGCTTCAAGTGGCCGATGACATCGCGTCCGAGCACGTTCAAGTCATGACAGATCGCGACGACTGGTTCCTGGAAAACATGACTTGTTACGGTGCGCTGTTCCTTGGTCCGCGCACCAACGTGGCCAACGGCGACAAGGTGATCGGAACCAATCATACACTGCCGACCAAAAAGGCCGGGCGCTATACCGGCGGGCTCTGGGTCGGCAAATTCATGAAAACCCATAGCTATCAGAAAGTCGTCTCTGATGAGGCAGCGGCGATGATCGGCGAATACGGCTCACGTCTGTGTATGCTGGAAGGCTTTGTCGGCCATGCCGAACAATGCAACATCCGTGTCCGGCGTTATGGGGGCATCAACGTGCCCTATGGTGAAGGCGCACCATATCGCGAGACGGCCGATGCGACTTCGTAAGCGTGACGAATCTTGCGCAGGGATTCGACCGGGGCCCTACAGAATTTTTTGGATAAGAAGTTAAAATAATGCGAGATTTCGCAATGGATACTCACTCTACCCACAAGGCCCTGATCGCGCCCCTGCGCGAGGCCATGTATAAATTCGACGAAGCTGAGGTACGAGCGGCGCTGGAGGCGGTGATCGCGCCCGATGCAGCCATCCACATGTTGTATCCATTCGGAGATCTGAGCGGCCCGCAGGAACTCTATGACACCTGTTATGCGCCACTTCTGAAATCCATGCCCGATCTTGAGCGTCGCGACTGGATCGTCATGGGTGGTCAGACAGAACAGGGCAACGATTGGGTTGGCTGCGGCGGCCACTACTTCGGCACCTTCGTCGCCCCCTGGCTGGATATCCCGCCGACCGGGCATCTGACCCACACGCGGTTCCACGAATTCTACCGTTTCGAAAATGGCAAGGTTGTCGAGATCCAGACACTCTGGGACGTTCCCGAAGTCATGATGCAGGCGAATGCCTGGCCAATGGCCCCGTCTCTGGGGCTGGAGTTCTGCATTCCCGGCCCGGCGACGCTGGATGGCGTTGTGTCCGGGCCGTGGGATGAGGTGAAATCTCTGGCCTCGTGCAATCATATCGTCGACATGCTGAAACATCTTGAGAAACACCCCAGCCAGGGTGGGCCCGAAGTGATGGAGATGGAGCGGTTCTGGCATCCGCGCATGAACTGGTACGGTCCCGCAGGGATCGGGACAGCGCGCGGTATCGCGGGATTCCGCAACTGGCACCAGACTCCCTTCCTCAACGGAATGCCCGATCGTGGTCAGTATGCCGACGAGATCACCTTTCACTTTTTTGGTGATGGCGACTACGCCGCTGTGACCGGCTGGCCGAACATGATCCAGACCGTCACCCATGACGGCTGGATGGGGATTGCGCCTTCGGGCAAACGGATCACTTTGAAGTCACTTGATTTCTGGCGTCTGGAAGGTGGGCTGATCCGCGAGAATTGGGTGTTGGTCGATTTGCTGGATGTGTATCGGCAATTGGGCGTAGATGTTTTTGCCCGACTGCGTGAGTTCAATAAGGCACGTGTACCGGGCACCATCCCATTCCCGGTCGGCGAGGTCTGATATGCCGCATTTTCCCAGCACCCCCAGTTTCGACCTGAGCGGCAAGCGAGCTTTGGTCGCCGGAGCCTCGTCGGGCATAGGCATGGCCTGCGCTGTGGCGCTGGCGGAACTTGGTGCTGAGGTCACTTTGGCGGCGCGCCGTGCTGGTGCGCTTCAGGATATTGCAAAAGATATGTCGGCGCAGGGATGGTCTGCCACGGTTCTGGAACTGGATGTTTCGGACGTGGCGGCAACCGCTGAAGCCGTGGCGCAAAATGGGCCGTTCGATATTCTGCTGAACTCAGCCGGGCTTGCCCGACACAGCAAGGCCGTGGAAACACAGCCGGAAGATTTCGATGCGGTGATAGGCGTCAATGTCAAAGGTGCTTATTTTCTGACCCAGGCTGTTGCCAAAGGCCTGCTCGACGCTGGCCGTCCCGGTTCGCTGATCAATATCTCTAGCCAGATGGGCCATGTTGGTGGTCGCGAACGCGCGGTTTATTGTGCGTCGAAATTCGCTGTCGAAGGCTTCACCAAGGCGATGGCGCTTGAGTTCGGACCGTCAAAGATCCGGGTTAACACGATTTGCCCCACATTCATTCTGACGGATCTGACAAAGTCGACTTTCGACGACCCGGACAAGCGGGCCTGGATTCTGAACAAGATTAAACTGGGTCGCCCCGGAGAGGTTGAAGACATAATGGGGGCGGTGGTTTATCTGGCCTCGGATGCATCGTCGATGGTGACGGGCACGGCATTGATGGTTGACGGAGGTTGGACGGCAGACTGATGGCGACACAAAAAGTTACATCACTGGAAGTTGCCCGTCTCGCCGGGGTCAGCCAATCTGCGGTCAGCCGTGTGTTCACCCCCGGCGCGTCTGCGTCGAAAAAAACCGTTGAAAAGGTGCGCAAGGCGGCCAAGGAACTGGGCTATCGCCCGAACGTTCTGGCCCGCGCTGTAGTGTCCGGGAAAAGCCGGATCATCGGGCTTGTCGTGGCCTATCTGAACAACCAGTTCTATCCCGAGGCGCTGGAGAAGCTGACAAACACGTTACAGGAACGTGGATACCACGTGCTGATATTCATGGCCTCGCATGAATCTGGAAACATCGACAATGTGGTCGAGGAAATACTCGACTTTCAGGTCGAAGGGATTATCGCCGCTTCGGTGGCTTTGTCCTCGGATTTGTCAGACCGCTGCCGAACGGCCGGTATACCGATGGTGTTGTTCAATCGGGCACAAGACGACACGGCGATGTCGTCAGTTACATCTGACAACGTTGCCGGTGGTCGAAAGGCTGCCGAGTTCTTGTTGGCAGCTGGGCACCAAAAGATCGGATATATCGCCGGGTGGGAAGGAGCTTCGACCCAGCGTGACCGCGAAACAGGGTTTGTTGCGACCTTGCAGAAAGCCGGGGTTACGCTGCACGCCCGCGAAGTAGGAAACTTTTCGACGGAAGAAGCCCGGCAAGCCACGCTGCGGATGTTCGAAGCCGATCCGCCTGATGCGGTGTTTGTCGCCAACGATCACATGGCCGTTTCCGTGATGGACACGCTGCGGTTCGAATTGGGGCTGAATGTTCCGGGCGACGTTTCGGTCATCGGGTATGACGATGTCACTGTCGCCTCATGGCCAGCATACAACCTGACCACCATTCGACAGCCCGCCAATCGCATGGTCACCGAAACTGTCGATATTCTGCTCGGCAAGATCGAGGACCCCGATGCCGGTCCTCGTCGGGTCGAGATTGACGGACCGCTAATTGTGCGCGGCTCCGCCCGCATACCTGAAGGATGGAAGACATGAAGGGATTTGATCCCAAGTTCAAAGATTTCCCCGACTACATAATCGGGATTACCAAGGAAATCTGGGAAGATCGTGGCATTGCCACACTGCACGACTATTACGCCCTGGACATCGTCGTGCGGTCACCTGGGTCGGTGGTTGTCGGAAACCAGAATGTCATTGCTGCCACTATGGCAACTCTGGCGGAGTTTCCTGATCGAACGCTGTTGGGTGAGGATGTGATCTGGTCGGGAACGCCGGAAGAGGGCATGCTGTCGTCGCATCGCCTTTTGTCCACAGCGACCCATCTGGGTGACGGTGTGTATGGCAAGGCGACCGGCAAGAAACTGGTCTACCGCATTTTAGCCGACTGCCACGCCATCAACAACCAGATCAACGATGAGTGGCTCATCCGCGACCAGAGCGCGATCGTGCAGCAGATGGGTTGGGACCCCAAGGAATATGCCCGCGATCTGATCGCGCGCGAAGGTGGGGCTGACGCCTGCGTGCAACCTTTCACACCGGCGAACGATCAGCCCGGCCCCTATAAAGGCCGTGGCAATGACAATGAATGGGGCCAGAAATACGCGGATATCCTGACCCGGATCATGAATGCCGATATGAGGGTGATCGAGGCTGAATACGACCGCGCTGTTCTGTCAGAATATCCCGGGGGCAAGACCGGCCACAGTTGGGGGCCGGTTGATCGGTTCTGGATGGGCCTGCGCGCGGCGTTCCCACGTGCCGAATTCAAGATCCACCACCAGATCGGCCGTGACGACCCGATGATGCCGCCGCGCGCCGCGATCCGCTGGTCTTTGCATGGCACGCATGACGGCTGGGGCGTGTTCGGCGTGCCCACAGGGGCCGAGGTCTTTGTGCTGGGCATCAGCCAGGCCGAGTTCGGTCCATGGGGACTGCGCAAGGAATACACCTTGTTTGACGAAACCTCGATCTGGAAACAGATTCTGCTGAAAACCGGCGATCTCTAGAATGTCGCACCGTATCTCAAATCTGGATGCCGGGCAGGCGTTGCGGCGGTACCACGCCCATCGCGCCAGCCTGCGTGCCCGACGACTGAACAATCGTCCGCCGGGTGGTTTGGTTTGATCCGATCAAACCCAAATCAAAAGGAGAAAAGATATGAGTACCATCGAAAGCCGCATCGTCCGTTATGGCGAACTGAAGCCTTGTAAAACCGCGTTCATCGACGCGCACACGCCGGGCTCGGACCAGAAGGAGAACTTTACAATCATTGGCGGTGGGGTCAGCGAAAGCCCGGATCAACACGTCCACATCACCGACAAGATCGGGTTCAACATCGGCGCAGCGGGGCAACCGCCGAAATGCCGCAACTCGCTGCACAGCCACACCACCGCCGAGGTGTTCTTTGTTGCTAAAGGTCGATGGCGGTTCTTCTGGGGTCGTTATGGCACGGCAGGTGAGTTCATCGCTGAAGAAGGCGACATCTTCAACATCCCGACCGGGATCTTCCGCGGCTTCGAGAATGTCGGCCAGGACTATGGCATGATCATGTCGATGCTGGGTGGCGACGATGCCGGTGGCGGCGTGACCTGGGCTCCGCAAGTCATTCAGGATGCGCAGGCCCATGGCCTGATGTTGGGCAATAACGGCGTCTTGTACGATAGCAAAAAGGGCGAGGAACTGCCACACAATGTGCAGCCGATGCCGCTACTGACCGAGGAAGAACTGAAAGCCTTCCCCGAGGTTCCCGTTGATGCAGTGATCGGCAAATACGTCGCTCGCTACTGGGACCTGATGGCGCTGGCAGCGGACAAACCTGCGGTTGTGATCGGTGAAAATGGCCTGATCCAAGACAAGCCCGGTTTCGAGGTTGATTTTATGACGCGCGGTTCGGCCGTGGCTGAACAGGCCAAGGCGGACAAACCCGTGGTTCTGATGCCGGCGAGCGGCCATTGGCGCATCAAGATCAATGAGGTCGAGGTTACCCTGTCCAACGGCGATACCGCTCTGGTTCTGCCCGGTGAAAGCTACAGCGCTGAACCGTCTATGACCGGGCAAGCGGGTCTGTACCGGATCACCGCAACCGACGACCCTGCTGGGGCCACTTGGACAGGAGCATAACGCCGAAATTACACGTCCCGGTTTCAATCGGGGCGCGCGCAGCACATCCATCGCCGGCTTTCCGGCCCGGCGATGGACCTAGATTTGAATGGAGATTCTAACATGACCCGCGTTTCAACCACCCATGTGGGAAGTCTGCCACGAAATCAGGAGGTCGTTGACTTCATCTTTGCTTGCGAGCGAGAGGAACCGTTCGATCAGGCTGCATTTGACGCCTGTATGACAGCGGCCGTGTCCGAGACCGTGCGGAAACAAGTCAAGGCTGGGGTTGATATCGTCTCGGACGGTGAGACCTCAAAGATCTCTTACGCAACTTACGTCAAGGACCGCTATACCGGCTTTGCAGGTGACAGCCCGCGCAATGCGCCGGCTGACCTCAAGATGTTTCCCGGTTTTCTGAAACGTCTGGCGGATGATGGCGGCACGCCCCAATATGCGCGACCCATGTGCGTTGGCGAGGTGCGCTCAAAAGGGCAAGGTGAGCTGCAGAAGGACATCGACAACCTCAAGGCTGCCATGGTCGAACACGGGGTCGGGCGCGGTTTTATGAACGCAGCCAGCCCTGGGGTGATTTCTCTGTTTCTGCAGAATGACTTCTATCCGACGCGCGAGGCCTATCTGGCCGCGCTGGCCGACGCGATGAAGGAAGAATATGAAACCATCGTTGGTGCGGGTCTGGATCTGCAATTGGATTGCCCGGATCTGGCCCTGTCGCGCCATATGCTGTTCACCGATCTGTCCGACGACGAGTTCGTGAAAATCGCCAACATGCATGTTGAGGCATTGAACCACGCATTGCAAAATGTCCCAGCTGACAAAGTGCGTGTCCATATCTGCTGGGGCAATTACGAGGGGCCGCATTGCTGCGACATCGGCATGGACAAGGTGTTTTCGACGCTGATGTCGACCAAATCGCGCTACGTGCTTTTTGAAACCTCTAACCCGCGACACGCGCATGAATGGACGGTGTTCCGTGACCGCAAGGGCGAAATTCCGGATGACAAGGTTCTTGTGCCTGGTGTGGTGGACACCACGACGAATTTTGTCGAACACCCCGAACTGATTGCTCAGCGTACCGAGCGGTTTACGAAAATCGTTGGAAATGAGCGTGTAATCGCCGGATCAGATTGCGGCTTTGGCACCTTTGCCGGCTTTGGTGCAGTCGATCCGGATATCGCCTATGCCAAGTTGGGCGCGCTTGCCGAAGGGGCTGCCCTGGTCAAATGACGCCGCTTATCCTCCTGCCCGGCATGATGTGCGATGCGCGGTTGTTCACTCCGCAGATCGATGCTTTGTCAGGCAAGTACCCGATCCTGTGCGCACCAATCGGAGGCCATGAAACGATGCAGGCGCTGGCCGCCGATGTGTTGGCCTATGCGCCCGAACGCTTTGCTCTGGCGGGACTCTCGATGGGCGGTATCGTGGCGATGGAAATTCTGCGTCAGGCCCCTGACCGTGTGGCTGGTTTGGCGGTGATGGACACGAACCCGCTTGCTGAATTGGACGAGGTCAAAGCCAGGCGCGGCCCTCAGATCGATGCGGTCGGACGTGGCGACCTGCGCAAAGTCATGGCCGAAGAGATGAAACCGAACTACCTGGCGGACGGTCCGCGTCGCGCCGCCATTCTAGATTTGTGCATGGACATGGCCATGGATCTTGGGCCGGACGTTTTCGTCAATCAATCCAAAGCCCTGCGTGATCGCCCTGATCAGAGCAACACGCTGCGTAACTTCACCGGCGGAGCACTCATTCTCTGTGGGCGCGACGACGCCCTGTGCCCCGTCTCAAGGCATGAGTTGATGCACGATCTGATGCCACAGAGCCGATTGGATATCATAGAAAACGCCGGCCACTTGCCGACATTGGAACAACCGCAACAAACAACGGCGGCCCTGACCCGCTGGCTGGAGATGATATGAACCAATCCCTTCTGGACCTGCTGAAAAAGGTCGACACTCCGACTGTTTGTAACGCAATCGAAGTGGCGCAGGGCAAGCGCGGATTCAATGAATTCACCCGGGGCACGATGTTATGTTCTGATCCCGATGTGGGGGCGATGGTGGGATATGCCCGTACCGCGAAGATTGCCGCCGTGAACCCGCCGTCAGAACCGCCTGAGGAGATCCGCCAACGTCGGATGGACTATTACAGGCATATGGCAACTGGGAGCGGCCCGGCTGTCACGGTGGTTGAGGATTTGGATTATCCTGATTGCATCGGCGCCTATTGGGGCGAGATCAATACGACGGTCCACAAAGGTTTTGGCATAAATGGTGCGCTGACCAACGGCGTGATGCGGGACCTCGGCGACCTGCCGGATGGATTCCCGGTGGTTGCCGGGTCTGTCGGGCCAAGCCATGGATTTGTGCACGTAAAAGAGATTGGCACACCGGTGACAGTCTTCGGCCTGTCGATCAAGGACGGTGACCTTGTGCATGCCGACCGGCATGGCGCTCTGGTGATCCCGCCCCAGGTAATGGGCGAGCTTGAACGGGCGATCATCAAGTTGCTTGAAACCGAAAGACTGATCCTGGACCCCGCTCGCGCATCAGGGTTCGATTTCGATTCTTTCGAAAAAGCATGGGCGGCATTTGAAGCCTCTCGGACTTAAACTTGCGATCTGTATTCCCAAGCTCCGTCCGTTTCAGAAGTTTATCCAACTGGCGGGATAGTCGACACATCCGTTCCGTCTATACATCTCTCAGGAAAACTTGCGACAGATACAAGCGTGAGACATTCTGTGTAACTTGACACCTGTGCTGTCTTCTTTGCGGATTTAACAACTTTCCCGTTTTTAACCCGGCCGTTCCAAATCATGATCACTCTTATCGAGCAATACGCCGTGTTTAGTTTTGACGATCCGATGTGTGGGGATGGATCGCTGAGGTTGGATGTAACCAGAGTAACGAGAAAGGATCCACGCTTGTCCGAGGAACCAATTTTACGATTTCGGAACCCGACACCGGACAGTAGTTTTCGCGATCAACAGTCGAGAACAAAACCCAATGACCGCATAATGTCCAGTTCAAACGAGTCCCCACACAACAAGAAGTTCATTTCCGTTGACGCCATCCAGTCAATGCTCCCGGAAGAGAACTGCCGGCTATCACTGGTTGCAGTGCCCTGCGAGGAAGCGACCGAAGCCCGACCGCGTTGGACCATGGAACTCAGGGATGACACGGGTCACCGGTATACCGTCAAGACTCAGGGCAGCCATTGCCGACCGATGTATGCCAGCACCCCAAGCGGTGTTTATGGCATCGCAGCAGAGATCGGGATTGATCAAGTGGTGCTGTGTATCCCGCAGGGGTGAGTCGGTTGCGAACACATGCAATGTTGAGAGCTGCTTCTTCAAAAGGTTGAGAAACCAAGTGGATAAACACGATCGCATGCGGTCGCATGAGGAACGAGTGGATGGGTTTTTACTATGCGATTGAGGGTCTCATCAGGGGCTTAGGAAACACAGCGCTTACAAATGGCGGTGGAGCACCTAGTGGAGCGTCACAGGTAACCGCAGGGACGATGTTTTCTTTCTCCGGCCCGACAACTGTTGGCATTGACGTCAACGGCGATGGTCAATCGCTCAATAACGCGACCATTGTTGTTGATGGCGCCGCCATGATTGATGGCGGTCAATTCTATCGGCTTGATGGTATTATCAACGGCGGGGCCGGTTCTAATAGACTCATCGCGGGGGATGGCGATGATGGTATTCTGAACCAATCCTCTGGTGACTATTCCGACAACATGTTGATTGGAGGAAGGCAGATCGCCGGGCCTGCCGCTTTGTCTGGAATCACTAGGTCTTCGTTGTTTAAACAAACAGGCGTGGCCTGTTTCGTAGCCGGCACGGAGATCGCTACTGCCAGAGGATTGACACTAGTTGAACGCCTGAAGGTCGGCGATAGAGTTATCACTCGGGATAGTGGTGTTCAGGAAATCCGGTGGATCGGGTCAAAAAAAGTTTCTGCGATAGGGAAATTGGCGCCGATCCGCATTGCCCCCGGCGTGCTAGGGTCGAATGATCAGTACTTGTGGCTATCGCCCAATCACCGCGTTCTAATAACCAGCGGAGACATGGGCGTATTGTTTGGTGAAAGCGAAGTGCTGGTTGCTGCAAAACACCTTGTTGGCCAACCTGGTATCACGCGGCAACCCGGAGGTATGGTTGAGTATTTCCATATCTTGTTCGACGCTCATGAACTTGTCTTGTCAAACGATCTTTGGACCGAGAGCTTCTTCCCCGGCTCCCAGGTCTTGTCACAAGACAATGAAATGCGTGAAGAAATCCTGAACCTATTTCCAGAACTCGGTGCGTTTGAGGAAGCGTCAAACTACGGGAAGACCGTGCGCGTGGTTTTGAACGCCCATGACAGCAAACTTATAAACCTGGACCGTGCAGTTTAGGCCGGCATCACTCACCTACATCCGCAACCTCTTTATAGAAGGAGAATCCATGTAAACCGAGTAGCAAAGCTCTTACAACAATCCTGAGTAGTTGCGGACGCAATGACCCAAACAACTACGAAACAACTCCAGTTGGGGTTGTTTCCCCAAAAGGTATCGTGACCTGTCAGCTATATATACCTGACCTAGTCGTTTGGGATCAGGCGGTGTTTACCCTGAAAGGGATGTCAATTCCCAAGGCGGACAGCATCTGGAAGAATGAAGGTTACGCCGCAAGAACCTAAGGTAATTAGACCTCCAGATTGCGGCAACATGGCCCTGCCTCCCCCTCGGCAGGGCCATTTTCTTTACTTGATCGGAGTGCCCCATTTGATCTGGACCACCGCTATGTTTGAAAAACGGAGGACCGAGAACCTCGAACAAGAGTGCTCTGAAACCCATTTTCCGGCCATTTTTGATTAGAGTTTTCCGCAACGAGTCCTTGGCTGGGAGAAGGAGCGGCAGCGATGAAAGCAGCGATCCCGGTCAGTAGCGCCAGACGCGCCGCCCGGTTCACTAAGAGCCGTTCACCCTGGTCGAACAGATCGTCGGTCAGTTTAAGATACCCCTACACCCTGCCACTGTCGGTCTCGCCGTTCACGCGGCGGGTGCGATCCGGAAACCGGGACAATTGTCTGATGCTGCAATTGTCTGGCGAGGTCGATTTCGCTATGGTATTTGAACGCCCGGAGGCCCCCGGTCCTGCGGTGCCACACGCGTTTGGGGTGTGGCGGCTGGGCGGCGATACATTGGTGCCAGTGGTTTCCCCCGATCTTGCGGTCCACGCTGATAACACCGAGATTCCGTTCATCTCATATCCCCCTGATGTTATCCTGGGGCGCCTGTTCAGCCAGTTCGTTTTGCCTTTGTTGCCCGAAGGCGGAGACTGCACTGACCCTTGCTGCCTGTGAATGCGCTGGATGGCGAAGGGTTGGTGTAGTTGTCGCTGACACTGGTCAAACGGCAATTAACCGAAAGGCGGCTGCCGCGATTACATGACTTGCCGCATCAGGATCTGGGCATCATACTGATCCGCCTCTCTGATCAACACGGCGAGGGAAATGCACAAATCTGGTCTGATCTGACAAATACTCTCGAACCATCCGTGGGGCTATAGCGCTTCCAGACCTGCTCACTGGTTCTATCCAGACGCTTAAGCGAGCAGAATAGTGAAGGGGTCGGGGTGGCCTGCTAGTGTTCCCGCCAACCTGATTCATTGCCAAGGGATCAACTTAACTGAACCAACAAATTGAGATAGGGGGGGAGGGTGACGGCATCATTCAGGCGACGTCCTGAACAGAAAAACAGCCGCCCTTTTCAGGGCGGCCGCAGTGATGTGCTTTATTAATTACGCCCGCGAAACGTCGGGCGATTTTAGCACGTGGGGAGTATCGTAGGCATCCAGATCCAGTTGATCTTCGGATTTCGCAATAATGACGGTGCAGGCAGCGTCGCCGGTAACGTTGAGCGATGTACGTGCCATGTCGAGAATGCGGTCGATGCCTGCGATGATGGCTACACCTTCCAAAGGCAGGCCGACCGAGCTCAGAACAAGCGACAGCATCACCAGCCCGGCACCCGGCACACCAGCGGTGCCGATGGAGGCAAGTGTCGACGTCAGAATAATTGTGACATATTCCGACATGCCCAGCTCTATCCCAAAGGCCTGTGCCACGAAAAGAGCCGCAACGCCTTGGTACATGGCGGTTCCGTCCATGTTGATTGTCGCTCCAAGCGGCAGCGTAAAGCTTGCAACCGACCGGTTCACGCCAAGGTTCTGCTGAACCGCCGTCATCGTGACCGGCAGTGTCCCCGAAGAGGACGTGCTGGTGAAGGCCACGATCTGCGGCTCGATGATGCCTTGGAAGAAGCGGATTGGGCTCAAACGCGCAAAGATCGAAACGAGCCCGCCATAAACAATGACGGCATGCAGAACGCAACCAATATAGAGCGCAGCAATCACGGTTCCCAAAGGCAACAGGAGATCCAGACCATAGGTTCCGGCGACCCAGGCCATTAGTGCAAACACACCATATGGTGCAAAACTGATCACAATCTCAGTCAGCTTCAAGATGACGGAATTTAGGGCTTCAAAGAAATCCCTGACCGGTTTTCCAGCGTCACCCACCAGGTTGATGGCCAGACCGAACATAATCGCAAAGAAAATGATCTGAAGCACGTTGCCATCCGCGGCAGCGGCGATTGGGTTTTTGGGAACGATCCCGATAAGTTGCTGGATGAAAGGCGGAGACGCTTTGGGTTCCATTGCGGCTGCGGTGCTCAGATCAATTCCTGCGCCGGGTTGCAACATCAGGCCCAAAGCGAGTCCAATCGTGATCGCGAATGCAGTTGTGCCCAGATAGAATACAATCGACTTCAGGCCAATTCGCCCCATGCGGGCCATGTCGCTGACCGATGTCATACCGCAAACGAGCGATACGAAGATCAACGGGACAATCAGCATTTTGATAAGCGACAGGAACAGGGTTCCAATGTTCTTGATCATGCCCGCAATTGCTGCGTTTCCGGTTGCGTTCAGCAACACGCCCGTAACCACCCCAAGAACAAGCGCGATCACGATTTGCTTCCAAAGAAGCATATTCCTCCAAGGTGCCATAAACCCTGTTTTGCGACTGGTATTCATCAATAGGTTCTCCCTTTCCATGGCAGTCAACTGGAATGAGCTGCCTGCAGTCGCCGCAAGGTAACACCGTCGTGCCGGTCATGGTCGCGCAAATAGAGAAATGGCATTGCAATATTTGCAACACCGTTTCTTCTGTCGGATAAAGTTTCGGTGGCGCCTAGAATTTTGCGAGCTGTACACATTTGCGGGCGAGCACATCGGTCGGGTCGACAGGAAGCGCCCCGAATGCGTCTGCGCTTTCGGTCACGATGAGCGGCAATTCCGTACAGCCGAGAATGATTGCCTCGGCTCCGCGCGCAACCAGATGGGAAAAGGCCCGGCTAATCTGTTCTTTGCAGAGACCGTCGGTATATCCAGATTTGACGCCAAACGGGCCATAAATTGAATCCATGACCAGGTTTTGATGATCGTCATCGGGAATGATGTGGGCAAGGCCTGCCTCATCAAGTGCTGTCTGATACAAGCCACTTTGTATTGTTCCATCCGTGCCGAGGATCCCGACCACACGCGTCTCTGGGGCGGTTTCTTTAATGTGTTCAGTGGTCGCGGCAAGGATACTGATGATCGGAATATCAAGGTGGCGCTGAATCCGATCGACATACGCGTGGGCGGTGTTGCAAGGGATGACGAGCATATCAGCACCACCGCGTTCCAGTTTTTTGCAGGTTGAATAGAGGGCGACAGTTGGATCGGTGCCTGCGCGGACCAGATTTTCAGTGCGGTCAGGAATTTGCGGGTTCTGTTCAACCAAGACTTTTATGTGATCCTGATCGCGGGTCGCCTCGGTCCCTTTGACCAGTTTGGCAAGGAAATCTACGGTTGCGGCAGGTCCGACACCGCCGACCACTCCAACTTTGAACCGGTGACGGCGGTCTGGCTGGGTCTCTTGCAGGGCGTAATCCGCGTAAACCGCCGCCGTGTCTATGGCCGTCATGTTGTCTGGCAGGTCAAGCTGGTTGAGCAACAAGGGCAGCTCAGAAAGACCGGGCACAAACACGGTCGCGCCTTGTTCGAATAGGTTGGTCAGGGCGGCATTTATGGGTCTCAGAACGTCTTCATTGCAGTGTCCTGCTTTGAAACCGATGCGTCCATATACGGCCTCCATGACGGCACTTTCCAGATCTTCCCGGGGATGGAGGATCTGTATTTCCCTGCCAAACAGGTTCTCGAACAAACCAGTTTTCCTGACAAAAGGCGTCGTGATGACACCAATCTTTGTCGGCTCGGGACGCAGTCTGGTAACGGCGGCGGCGATCGCCTCTGTCATGCTGATCAGCTTCAGTTCAAGCTCGTCCTGCAGTTCATGCAGAAAGCTATGGGTGACAAAACATGGAAGCAGCGCCACGTCACATCCATCCCGTTCCATGCGGGACAGTGTGTCAAAAACATAGAGTTTTCGGTGTGTTGGGCTGTAGCTCAGCTCTTTGGGGGAGGCTGGCTCGCGCAGCGGTTTCTGGTGAAATATCAATTCCCTGTGGTCTTCTTCCGACCTGACCGGTGTCCTTTGAACAATTCTGTTCAGCAGGTCGGCTCCGGCAAGGGCGCCCAGGCCGCCAACGATTCCTATGCGTAAAGATTGGTTTTTGTTCATTGGGCAATCTCCGGAGCCCTGCCGTGCATGTGCTGCAATGCAGTCTCGGCAAGCTCTTCTGGCAAAGCGGGTTTTGCGGCCTCTTGCAGGTTCAAGCCATGCGCCTGTGCATATTTTGCAAGTTTGGTGGCAGCCTCATATCCGATCACCGGGGCCAGTGCGGTGACATGTACAAGGCTGTTGCTCAGCAACATCTCGCATCTTTTCTCATCCGCAACGATACCGTCCACGCAGCGGGTGCGCAGCACATTCATTGCATTGGTCAGAGACCCCATGGTTTCCAACACTTTATGGATGATGACCGGCTCCATCGCGTTGAGCTGGAACTGGCCGGCCTCGGCGGCCATTGTGACGGTCAGGTCATTTCCGATTGCCTGATAGCAAACCTGATTTACAACTTCGGGAATAACCGGGTTTATCTTGCCGGGCATAATGGACGATCCTGCCTGAACCGCGGGCAGAATGATTTCTCCAAGCCCAGCCCGCGGCCCAGAGGACATTAGGCGTAAATCATTACAGATCTTAGACAGTTTGATGCCAACCCGCTTGAGCGTGCTTGAGAACATCACAAAGGCACCCAGATCAGATGAAGCCTCAATCAGGTCCGGGGCCAGTTTAAGTGGCTCGCCGGTAATGTCGCGCAAATGCGCCAAAGCGACTTCGCCAAACCTATCTGGGGCATTGATGCCGGTGCCAATGGCCGTGCCTCCAAGGTTCACTTCTGTCAGAAGGCGCGACAGGTCCCTCAACCGGTCGGCATCCTCGTTGATTGTTGTGGCATATCCCCGGAACTCCGCACCTAGTGGCATGGGTACAGCGTCCTGAAGTTGGGTACGCCCGACCTTCATAATATGCTGAAACTCACATGCCTTTTGGTCGAAGGATTTGGTTAGAAGATGCATTGCTTCAATCATAGGCGCGATCCTGGACAGGACAGCCAGACGGATTGCTGTGGGGTAAACGTCATTTGTGGATTGTGACCGGTTCACATCATCATTCGGATGAAGCTGGTTGTAGTCGCCATGATCTGCCCCAAGCTTTTCCAGTCCAAGATTTGCAATAACTTCATTGGCATTCATATTGGTCGATGTGCCAGCACCACCCTGCATGACATCAACAACAAACTGATCGTGATGGCCCCCGGCAATGATCTTGTCACAGACATCCGTAATGGCCGACGCTTTCCGGTGGGGCAGGACGCCCAGGTCCTTGTTGGCCATAGCACAGGCTTTTTTGACCGACGCCAGTCCGACAATCAATTCCGGATAGTGGCTGATCGCCACCCCCGTAATCGGGAAATTTTCCAGTGCCCGCTGGGTCTGGCTGCCCCAGGTCGCTGCCAGCGGGATCTTTACCGGGCCAAGGCTGTCGGACTCTGTTCTGTGCTGTTTCATGATCTGAGACCTTTTTGTGGTCATGCGGCCTGCATCAAATGCGCGGGGCCGAGACTCTGTGAGTGTGTCGGTCTGACCGTACCGCCATCAAGTCCGCCCACCCATGACAACTTTCGCA
Source organism: Ruegeria sp. BHSB056 (assembly GCF_059613305.1). Classification (NCBI taxonomy): domain Bacteria; kingdom Pseudomonadati; phylum Pseudomonadota; class Alphaproteobacteria; order Rhodobacterales; family Roseobacteraceae; genus Ruegeria; species Ruegeria sp. BHSB056. The sequence goes on from NZ_JBXWSG010000043.1 coordinate 26,049, forward strand.
AAGGTGTTGCGAATTTTGCAACATGCTTCTACCGTGTGAAGTTTCTGCAATTGGAGAATTTAGATGGAGATCGATTGGCTGGAAGACTTCTTGGCACTTTCAGCTGCTGGGGTATTTGCCCGCGCGGCGGATGCGCGCAACATAAGCCAGTCGGCTTTCACGCGGCGGATCAAAAACCTGGAAAACTGGACCGGGACCCCATTGTTTGACAGGAGCGTACACCCGGTTGAGCTTACGTCAGCAGGTCATGCATTCAAGCAAACCGCAATCGACACGGTTGCCGCACTAAAGCAATCCAAAAGCGATATCCGTGGCTTATCTCGTCAGGAAGCATCGGTGCTTGATTTCGTCGCGCTTCATTCGTTGGCAATTTCCTTCTTCCCGAACTGGCTGACACGAATGTCCAGCCATCTTGGTCCCACCAAAACTAGGCTGGTCGCGGAAAACTTCTCCGGCTGCGCCGAGGCAATTTTATCCGGAAGCGCAGACTTTATGTTGTGCTATTCCCATCCGACCGTGCCCACAATTTCAGATGAAAACCGATACCCGTCTTCGACCATCGCAAAAGACCGGATCATAGCCGTCAGCGTTGTCAATGCTGATGGGTGTGCCAGATACAGCTTCGAAGGGAAAAGCCCGGTTCCGTTCCTGTCATACACTCCTGACAGTTTTCTGGGCCGCGTGTCCCAGGTTTGTCTGGATCGCGGAGGTCTGAGTCACATCGTGACCCCCATCTATGAAAACTCCGTTGCCGAGGCGCTTAAGTCCGCTTGTCTTGCGGGAATTGGCGTTGCATTCCTTCCCGAAAGCGCGGCGGATCGAGAGTTGAAAGACGGGAGTTTGCAGAAGATCAGCCAACCAGAATTCGAGCTTTCAATCGACATCAAACTCTACCGTTCGATCGAGAGGTCCCGAGCAGAGTTGGAACGCTTTTGGATGTTGGCTCAAAACCTGTAAGGCACATCGCAAGTCTGTAATGGAGAAGGGTGATGCTTACTGCAAGTTTCTTTGCGGCTACTCTGTTTCGGCAACCAATTTGCGGAAATTAGTACCGCGCGGGTTGGAAACGTGGGTGTAAAGAATAATATCCAGCGGCAGGCGGCCGTATTCCGGAGAGAGGATGACGGCATCGCCAGTAATTATGTGATTCTGGATGAGCGAGTGAGGAACCCAGGCAGCGCCGCTTCCTTCCAAAACCATCTGGGAGATCCCCACCGAAAACGCGCTTTCCACAGCCGATCTTCCCGTCCAGGCACGGTCCGCTTTAGCTTGATGCAGTAAAACAATCTGCCCAAAAAAGCTGTCTGCGGGGAAATCAATGCAGGGGGCGTCCGGTGGTAGGATCTGACCTTCCAGCAGCTCATATTTTAATGCGCCTCCGACGACCGGAAGCAAAGTGTCCCGCCGCCAAATGTAACGATCAACGGTGTCGTCGAAAGGCACCTGGGGCAGCTCACGGAATTCATAGCTCACCAGAATGTCGCATTCATGGCGCAGGAATGTGGACATCGCTGTCACCTGGTTCTGCGTGCGCAATCGGATTTGCGGCAATCCGCTGCGTGCGCGGAGTTTGCGAAGAATCTCCGGAACGACGGACACCGAAAGCGAGTGCTGCGTCGCCATCACCAGCGGTTCTCCGATGCCTTCCGGGTTATTAAGATGCCCATGCAATTGCCGCAAATGCGCGAGCAGCGACCGGATTTGAGGTTCGCTTTGTAGTAGCGTCGGAGACAGCTCTACCCGGTTGGCCTCACGGACCAGCAAGCTTTTTCCGATCCAATGTTCCAGTGATCTAATGCGCCGTGAAAAGGCGGGTTGTGTTACATTCCTGCGCGCGGCAGCGGCGGTCAGGCTGCGCTCTTCCAACAGGATCAGAGCGTCTTCTAGAAGGCGTGTATCCATGCTTACCCATACCTTATGTACGGGTACACTGCAATATTGGCATTATCCAACACGATTTTTTGCGTTTAGCCTTACTTAGAATACGTAAAGGGAATGTACACAATGCAAACCGCAGCGGCAGAAGGTGCTATGGCAGTGGGCGGCAACCTCGCGCTTGTAAGGCGCGCGCTTGAGAACTTTCCACGTGTGCGTTTTGGTCATTTTCCGACCCCGTTGGAGCCGCTGGAAAGGTTGAGTGACGAGCTGGGCGGGCCGCGCATCTGGGTCAAGCGCGATGACTGCACGGGCCTTTCGTCGGGCGGCAACAAGACTCGCAAGCTGGAATTTCTGATGGCCGACGCCATGAAGATGGGTGCTGACACAGTGATCACGCAAGGCGCCACGCAGTCCAATCATGCACGACAGACAGCAGCCGCAGCAGCCCGGTTGGGGCTGAACTGCCATATCCTGCTTGAGGATCGCACCGGGTCGAATGACGAGATTTATAACTTCAACGGTAATGTTCTGCT
>NZ_JBXWSG010000044.1:0-27910 GCF_059613305.1 Ruegeria sp. BHSB056
GCTTCAGCCACGCTTCAAGGTCATTCATGTCATTGTTCAGATAGCGATAGCGCTTGGCCTTGCACAGCCGCACCCCGTCAATGATAGAGGCGTGGTTCAGACTGTCCGAAATGATGGCATCTTCAGGCCCCAGCAACGGTTCGAACAGCCCGCCATTGGCATCAAAACAGGCCGCGAACAGGATCGCATCGTCCTTGTTCAGGAACTTGGCCAACCGCTGTTCCAGTTCACGGTGAATATCCTGCGTCCCGCAAATGAACCGGACCGAGGCCATGCCGAAACCCTTCGGACCCATCGCATTGGTTGCGGCCTCGATCAGCGCGGGGTGATCCGCAAGACCCAGATAGTTGTTGGCGCACAGGTTGATCACCCGTTTGCCGCCCACCGTAATCTCACCGCCCTGAGGCGAGGTGATCATTCGTTCGCGCTTGTACAGCCCTTCGGATTCGATCTGCGCGAGTGTGTCCGTGATGTGGGACAGGAATGCATCTGCCATGGCGACCTCCGTTCAACTGAGTCGCACATCTAACATAGCGGATGAATTTCCCAAATAGGGGAATTTCAATATACAGGAAAAATTTCCGTGAAGGCGGAAAATTGCTGATGTCAGGCGTTCTTTACGATCAAAAACACCCGCGCAGGTTCTTTGGCCGAGATGGAATGCACGATATCCGCGGCATAGCGGGCGGTGTCCCCTTGGCTCAGTTCCGAAACGGCACTGCCCGATGTAACCTTGACGGTGCCTTCCAGCACTGTCAGCTGTTCGTGCGCGCCGCGCGCATGGGGCTGACTGTTCAAGGCCCCGCCTGTGTCGAACTCGATATCATAAACCTCATGACCTCCGGCCTCTTCCGGTGGGGACAGGATGCGAATGCGACAGTTCTGCCCCATATTGTCGATGCTGGGCACCTCGGACGCGCGCAGCACCTCGATTTGATCGCTGGCTTTTGAACCTTCCAGAAGACCGGCAAAATCCACCTGTAGCGCACGTGTCAGGTTCCAGAGGGTCGAGATCGTTGGGCTGCTTTCCCCGCGTTCGATCTGGCTAACCATGGATCTGGATACGCCACTGAGGTTTGCGACTGCTTCCAGCGACAGTCCTTTGGCCCGGCGTGCTTCTTTCAGGCGGGCGGGCAAAAGGTTCAGGATATCGTCTGTGTTCTCCGTCATGACGGAATCCATGCGTATTGGGACCTCGCTTGTCAATTCCATCCGTGACGGCACGTCCTATAGGACAGAATAATGCTGCGTGTGCATACTGACGACGATTCCAAGAGGAGAAAGACATGACAGACATCGTATTGCTGGATGGTGCGCGCACCGCGATTGGAACTTTCGGTGGCGCACTTGCGTCAACCGCGCCCATTGATCTGGCGACGGTGGTCACCGAAGCCGCCTTGGAGCGGTCTGGGGTAGAAGGTGCTCAGATCGGGCATGTTGTATTTGGCCATGTCATCAACACCGAACCTCGGGACATGTACCTGTCGCGCGTGGCCGCGATGCAGGCCGGAATTCCGAACGGCACCCCTGCGATGAATGTAAATCGGCTGTGCGGTTCGGGGGCACAGGCGATCGTGTCAGCAGTGCAATCCTTGATGCTTGGCGATGCCGATTTCGCCGTGGCAGGTGGCGCAGAAAGCATGTCGCGCAGCCCTTACATTGTTCCACAGGCGCGCTGGGGCGCGAAAATGGGTGATGTCACATCGCTGGACATGATGCTGGGTGCATTGAACTGCCCCTTTGGCACAGGGCACATGGGCGTGACGGCCGAGAACGTTGCCGATGAACACCAGATCAGTCGTGAACAGATGGACGAGTTTGCCATGACCAGCCAGACCCGCGCGGCAGCTGCAATTGAAGCCGGATATTTCGAAAGCCAGATCGTGCCCGTTCAGGTGAAGGTCAAGCGTGACATGGTGGATTTCAAAGTTGATGAGCATCCAAAAGCGACGACAGCCGATGCGCTGGCCGGGTTGCGACCGGTGTTCAAAAAAGATGGGCGTGTGACGGCGGGCAATGCGTCGGGCATCAACGACGGCGCGGCGGCGATGGTTCTGGCAACGGCGGACGCGGCGGAAAAGGCCGGATTGAAGCCAAAAGCGCGCGTGATCGGATATGCACATGCTGGCGTGCGCCCTGAAGTCATGGGTATTGGTCCGGTACCGGCCGTTCAGAACCTGTTCAAAAAGACGGGTTTGTCGGCGGAAGATTTTGATGTGATCGAAAGCAACGAAGCATTTGCCGCGCAGGCGCTGGCCGTCAATCAGGAGCTAGGGTTGGATGCGGCGAAGGTGAACCCGAATGGAGGCGCGATAGCGCTGGGGCACCCTGTAGGCGCGACGGGCGCCATCATTACCATGAAGACGCTTTATGAGTTGGAGCGCACAGGCGGATCAAAAGGGTTGATCACCATGTGTATTGGTGGCGGTCAGGGGATTGCCATTGCCATCGAGCGGCTCTGATCCGGGTCTGGCAAGGGGGGCTGTCTGCCCCCCATCGCGCAAAGCGCGATTCCCCCCGAGGATATTTTCGGCCAGATGAAGCTGTGGATCACAATCAGCCGAGTGTGGCGATCAGCAAAACAGCAGCTGCGCCGACAAAAGCGCCGATAGCGGCGGGCAATACTTTTTGCATCAGTCCGGGATTATCCGGCTCATCTTTGTGTGTCTGCGCAATCAATGCATCTTCGACCAGCGTCGGCAGTCGTGGGCCAAAGCGCGCCAGAACCAAAGCTGTTTTGGCAAAGTCACGAAGCGCGGCGCGCGGGCCGATGGATTGTTTGATGTAATCTTCGACCACGGGGCGGGCAACTTCCCAGATATTGATGTGGTCATCCAGAGACCGGGCTACACCTTCAACCACGACCATCGTGCGCTGTAGAAGGATCAGCTCGGTTCGGGTTTCCATGCCAAAACGCTCTGTCACTTCGAACAGATAGCTTAGCAAACGGCCCATCGAAATATGCGAGGCATCCATACCGAAGATGGGTTCGCCAACCGCCCGCAGGGCGCGGGCGAATTCGTCGACGTCCTGATGTGCAGGAACGTAACCGGCTTCGAAATGCACTTCGGCCACGCGCTTATAGTCGCGGCGGATGAAACCGAACAGTATCTCGGCATAGACACGGCGCGTGTATTCGTCGATATGGCCCATGATACCGTAATCATAAGCGATGATATCACCGTTGGCGGCGACCTTGAGGTTGCCCTGATGCATATCGGCGTGGAAATAGCCGTCGCGCAGGGCGTGAAGAAGGAACAGGCGCAGCACACGTTCAGCCAGGTCGCGGCGATCGTGGCCAGCGGCGTCCAGTGCGTCATTTTCACCCAATGGAACACCGTCGGCCCAGCTGAGTGTCATCACGCGCCGTGCCGACAGTGACCACAATATGGGCGGCAGCCAGAACCCTTTGTCGTCTTTTGTGTTGGCCGCATATTCCGAGGCAGCAGCGCTTTCCAGACGCAGATCCAGTTCACCCCGTACAACGCCATCGAAATGTTCAATGACCTCCATCGGGCGCAATCGGCGGGCACCGGGCGCAAACAAATCGACGATGCGGGCGGCGAAGTAGAACGCATCTACATCCTTGCGAAAGGCGCGTTCGATATTGGGACGCAGGACTTTGACGGCCACGTCTTCTCCGGTGCTCGCAAGCTTGGCCTTGTGGACCTGTGCGATCGAAGCGGCAGCTATGGGTTCACTGAATTCGCTGAATATCTCGGCAACAGGTTGCCCCAGTTCCCTTTCTACTTCGGCCAAAGCCTCGGCTTTTGAGAACGGCGGCAGTTTGTCTTGCAAAACACGAAGTTGCACAGCCAGTTCATCGCCTACAACATCCGGGCGTGTCGAAAGCACCTGACCAAACTTGATGTAGGCCGGGCCCAGGGCGGTGAGCGCACGTGTTGCAGGCGGCATCTTTGGGTTGCCCTTGTAACCCAGCCACCAAAACGGTTTGCCTAGAGCGTGGGCAAGAAATCGGATAGCCTGTGGCGCCTCGAACGCGTCGAGGACCACATTCATGGCACCGGTGCGCTCAAGCGTGGCGCCCGTTCGGATCAGGCGGATGATGTTGTGGGGACCGCGCATGCGTCAGATCTTCCAGCCGGAATGCAGCGCGGCGATACCCATGCTGAGATTGCGGAATTTCGCGTTTTCGAAGCCAGCGGTTCGGACCATGTTCAGGAAGGTTTCCTGATCGGGGAACTTGCGGATCGACTCCACCAGATACTGATAGCTGTCGTAATCATTCGCGATCAGCTTTCCCATGCGTGGAATGACATTGAAGCTGTAGAGGTCATAGAGCTTTTGCAGCCCGTCATTGGGAAGCTGACTGAACTCCAGCACCATCAGGCGGCCACCAGGTTTCAGAACGCGAAAGGCTTCGTTCAGGGCCTCTTGCGGGCGGGTCACGTTCCGGATGCCGAACGAGATCGTGTAGACATCAAAGGTGTTGTCTTCGAACGGCAGGGCCATAGCGTCGCCCACCACCCAGTTCAGGCTGTCGGCCATCTGGTCGGCTTCGGCGCGTTGCCGTCCTTCGACCAGCATGGGTTCTGTCAGATCAAGAACCGTGGCATGGCCATAGCCTGCGCGTTTCAGAAAGCGAAAGGAAATGTCACCGGTTCCGCCTGCAACATCCAGCAAACGCTGATCGGGGCGTGGCGCCAACCAGTCCATCATCGCATCTTTCCAGACCCGGTGGATACCCATCGACATGACATCGTTCATCACGTCATATTTCGAGGCGACCGAGTTGAACACGCCCTGCACGCGCCCGGCCTTGTCAGCCTCGCGTACGGTTTCGAACCCGAAATGAGTGGTGTTGTCGCTGTTGTCGGACATAAGCCTTGCCGTTTGTCGAATTTCGCTTCTGTTATAGGGCTCTGGAAGCGGGGCACAATGCGGCCCTTTGGAATAGGAGCCCTGTAATGCCAGAATTGCCCGAGGTCGAGACCGTAAGACGCGGCCTGAGCCCTGCGATGGAGGGGGTCGAGATTGAAAGGGCGGATGTGAATCGCCCGGATCTGCGCTGGCCACTTCCTGAACGCATGGCAGAACGGCTGACCGGGCAGCGGGTGGATCGGTTGCGGCGGCGGTCAAAATACATTCTGGCCGACCTCAGCAGTGGCGAGACCTTGTTGATCCATCTGGGGATGTCGGGGCGAATGACGGTGTCAGGCGATCCACTAGGTCATTTCCTGCGCGAACATCCGGCCGCTGAGAAACATGACCATGTTGTTTTTCACATGGCCAACGGGGCGCGTATCACCTTTAACGATCCACGCCGGTTCGGGGCGATGGACCTTCTGCCCACAGCTACGGCCGAGGATCACAAGCTTCTGGCGGTTCTGGGACCGGAGCCCTTGGGCAATGATTTCCATGAGCAACACCTGATTGAAGCGTTCAAAGGCAGGAGTACTCCTGTCAAATCAGCCCTTCTGGATCAGGGAATCGTTGCTGGGTTGGGCAATATCTATGTTTGCGAAGCGCTTTATCGCGGCAAGGTGTCGCCACGTCGTAAAGCAGGGCAAATATCTGCGGCACGTGTATCGTCGCTGGTACCGACCATTCGGAAGGTGTTGCGGGACGCGATCGAAGCAGGCGGATCATCCCTGCGGGATTTCCGGCAAGCCGATGGAGAACTTGGATATTTTCAGCATAGCTTTGATGTCTACGGCCGCGAAGGAAAGCCCTGCCGGACCGAGGGTTGCAATGGTCTGATCCAGAGAATCACCCAGTCCGGTCGCTCATCCTTCTACTGTGCGCAATGCCAAAGATAGCTTGATCCAGAGAATTCGCGTGGTAAGGACTCGTAACTGAACGGAACAACCGGAAGCTTTTTTCTCATGGCTTTTGAGACGATCATCGTCGAAATCGAAGACCACGTCGCCCTAATCAAACTCGACAGACCGGATGCGTTGAATGCGCTGAACTCCCAGTTGCTGGGTGAGTTGTGTACTGCGCTGGAAGAGGCGGACAGCAACGACAAGGTGCGTTGCATCGTCATCACCGGATCGGACAAGGCCTTTGCTGCTGGCGCGGACATCCGGGAAATGTCCGAGATGAGCTTTGTAGATGTCTACACCACCAACCTTTTTGCTGATGCAAACGATCGGGTTTCGGCGATTCGCAAACCGATCATCGCTGCTGTTGCGGGCTATGCTCTGGGTGGGGGATGCGAGTTGGCAATGCTCTGCGATTTCATCATTGCTGCGGACACTGCCAAATTCGGTCAGCCTGAAATCAACCTTGGCGTAATAGCAGGGTTGGGCGGCACCCAGCGTTTGACGCGCTTTGTCGGCAAGTCCAAGGCGATGGACATGAACCTGACCGGTCGGTTCATGGACGCGGACGAAGCCGAGCGCGCTGGTTTGGTCAGCCGGGTCGTACCAGCCAAGAAACTGATCGACGAAGCCGTCGGTGCGGCGCAAAAAATATCGGAGAAATCGGCGCTGACGGCAGCTGCGGCAAAAGAAGCGGTCAATCGCAGTTACGAGCTTCCGCTGAGTGAAGGCATGCTGTTTGAGCGCCGCGTCTTCCATTCCATGTTTGCCACCGAAGACCAGAAAGAGGGCATGGCGGCGTTTCTTGAAAAGCGGGCTGCACAGTTTCGCGACAAGTAAATCGCAAGAGATTAATGAAAGGCGGGCGTTGCCCGCCTTTTCTTTGCCGGGTCTGTGAGTTCCAAGAATCGGCTTGGCAATCCTTGAAATGTTAGGTATTGAGCGCCGCAATACATGCGCGTGCGGCCCGCTTGGCCCGACTCACACTCGTGATTTCTGATCCGGTGCGGATATATCCGTGGCGCGCAACCCTTGATAACCGTACCGAACGAAGGTCAGAGACACATGGCAAATTCGCCCCAGGCAAAGAAACGCGCCCGTCAGAACGAAAAGCGTTTCGCAGTTAACAAAGCGCGTCGTTCGCGCATCCGCACCTATCTGCGTAAAGTCGAAGAAGCGATTGCATCCGGTGATAAAGATGCGGCAACCGCAGCATTGCGCGCCGCCCAACCCGAATTGATGCGTGGCGTCACCAAAGGCGTGTTCCACAAGAACACTGCTGCACGTAAAATGTCGCGCCTGTCGGCCCGGGTCAAAGCTCTGGGCTAAAGCCTGCGGGTTACCTTGGGTCAAGTCAGCAAGGCTGAACTAATGTCAAAGGCGCTGCGCATTGCGGCGCCTTTTTTCGTGTTGCCGGAATACCGCGCCTTCACAAGACCGAGAGATTCTTTCGACCAAAGTCCCGAGTCAATATCAGAGTTTCGTTGCCGCGCCCTATTTCAAGTTGCTACCACTGATGTCAGCGATTCACTCGCTTGGGGGGACAGGCTGTTTACTCGATCGGACTGACGGGCATCAGATCGATCTGGAAACATTCGTCGACGACTGGCGCAAGCTGGGCTGCCGATCTGCCGCGAAGTCCGGGATTATCCGGGGTTCTCGGCCCTGTCTGAAAATTGAGATTGTGACGTGCAGCCCGAGTTTCGGGACGCTTATGTATTGTTGAGCGTCAAAAATCCGGATGCACCGAACTTTCAGGGGCAATCCCCGCCAAACCGTTAGGTTTGGCGACAGGTTCCCTTTGGGCGTGTGAATGCAAGACCGTACAACCGGTTTCGTATGATAAGGCCGGCAGGCCAAAAAGAATGGGATGCGTGAGGCGCTGAATGACACAAGAGAAATGGGGACTACTGCGTAACAAATTGCTGAAGGCTGTCGGTCGGAATAATTTCACCACATGGATCGAGCCTCTGGAATTTAAAGAGCTGCAGGATGGTGTGGCGGTTTTTTCCGTGCCAACGAACTTTATGGGGAACTACGTCAGCCAGAATTTTGCGGACCTAATCTTGTACGAGCTCAATACGGCTGGGGAAACCGTTCAGCGCCTGGACTTCCGTGTTGCTGCCAACTCGCCCGCGCGCCCCAAGCCCGCAGCCAAGGTGGTCACCGAACCTCAGCCAGAGCCGGTACCCTTGGCCGCGACGGATAGTCCGCAGAACGCTTTGGAGTCGTTGCAGGCCGCGCCGCTGGATTCGCGTTTCACCTTTGACAGTTTCGTGGTGGGCAAACCCAACGAGTTGGCCCATGCTGCCGCGCGCCGCGTGTCCGAAGGTGGCCCGGTAACATTCAACCCGCTTGTTCTGTATGGTGGAGTGGGTCTGGGTAAGACCCACCTGATGCATGCCATTGCCTGGGAGCTGAAAACCAAGCATCCGGAACTGAATGTCCTGTACCTGTCAGCCGAACAGTTCATGTATCGCTTCGTGCAGGCCCTGCGGGAACGCCGGATGATGGATTTCAAGCATTTGTTCCGTTCGGTCGATGTGCTGATGGTCGACGACGTGCAGTTCATTGCCGGAAAGGATTCTACTCAGGAAGAGTTTTTCCATACGTTCAATGCGCTGGTGGATCAGAACAAGCAGATCATCATTTCGGCCGACCGCGCCCCGGGCGAAATCAAGGACCTGGAAGATCGTGTAAAGTCGCGCCTGCAATGTGGTCTGGTCGTTGACCTGCATCCGACCGACTATGAATTGCGTCTAGGCATTCTGCAAAACAAGGTCCAGCAATACAGCAGTTCCTATCCTGATCTGACGATTGCCGATGGCGTTCTTGAATTTCTGGCTCATCGTATCTCAACCAATGTCCGCGTGCTGGAAGGTGCTCTGACACGTCTGTTTGCTTTTGCCTCGCTGGTTGGGCGCGAGATCGACATGGAGTTGACGCAGGATTGTCTGGCGGATGTCCTGCGCGCATCCGAACGCAAGATCACGGTTGAGGAGATTCAGCGGAAAGTATCCGAATACTACAACATCCGCATGTCCGATATCATCGGTCCCAAGCGCCTGCGATCCTACGCGCGCCCCCGTCAGGTGGCGATGTATCTTTGCAAGCAGCTGACCAGCCGATCACTGCCAGAGATCGGCCGTCGGTTCGGCGGGCGCGACCACACCACGGTCATGCATGGCGTCAAGCGCATTGAAGAGCTGAAACTGACCGATGGCCAGATCGCTGAAGATGTGGAGATGCTGCGTCGGTCTCTCGAAGCCTGAACCGGGCCAGCAGTGCAAAGAAACGCGCCGGGGCTTCTGCGCCGGGGCGTTTTTTGTGCGTAATAATCCACGGTTGCACCAGAACTGAGGCCTGTGGGGCACGCCGCACTTGACGGTTGCTGCATTCCGACCCAGAAATCCGTAAAAAATCCTTGTGCCTCGGGGTGGAACCGCTAACGTGCCAGTCCCGCCCATGTCGGTACGCAAGTCAGAGGAATTGAGGGTATGAAGATCAGCATTGAACGCGGCACCCTTCTTAAGGCCGTTTCGCAGGCCCAGTCCGTTGTAGAACGTCGCAATACCATTCCCATACTTGCCAATGTCCTGATCGAGGCCGAAGGCGATCAGGTCCAGTTCCGCGCCACCGATCTGGATATCGAAGTGGTCGATAAGGCACCCGCACAGGTCGAAAAGGCAGGCGCGACGACCGTTGCGGCAACAACCTTGCATGAGATTGTGCGCAAACTGCCCGACGGTGCGCTGGTGACACTGACTGCTGACAGCGCCGCTGGACGGCTGACAGTTGAAGCGGGGCGGTCGAATTTTTCGCTGGCGACACTGCCGAAGGAAGATTTTCCGGTGATGGCATCGTCTGAGTATCAATCGAATTTCACCGCTTCGGCGGCATTGCTGCGCCGGTTGTTTGACAAGTCGAAATTCGCCATCTCGACCGAAGAGACCCGGTACTATCTGAACGGTGTCTACATGCATGTGGCAGATGGGTCCGAGGGTGGAAAAGTGTTGCGTTGTGTGGCCACCGATGGCCACCGGCTTGCGAGGATCGACGCAGATTTGCCGGATGGCGCGGCGGATATGCCGGGCGTGATCGTGCCCCGCAAAACAGTGGGCGAGTTGCGCAAGCTGCTGGATGACGACGAGATGGATATCGCCGTTTCGGTCAGTGAAACCAAGGTACGCTTTGCCACGCCGGATATCACGCTGACGTCGAAGGTTATTGACGGCACCTTCCCCGACTACACACGCGTTATCCCGCAAGGAAACACCCGCAAGCTTGAAGTGGATGCTGCTGAATTCGCGCAGGCCGTGGATCGCGTGGCAACTGTTTCGTCGGAGCGGTCGCGGGCAGTGAAGTTGCAATTGGAAGGCGACAAGCTGATCTTGTCGGTGAATGCACCTGACAGTGGCGCCGCCGAGGAAGAACTGGCCGTCGCTTACGGGGATGAGCGGTTGGAGATCGGGTTCAACGCCAAATACCTGTTGGAGATTGCGTCTCAGGTGGATCGTGAGAATGCAGTTTTCCTGTTCAACTCGGCTGGTGACCCGACATTGATGCGCGAAGGCAACGACCTGAGCGCCGTATACGTCGTCATGCCGATGCGCGTCTGATCGCGCGGACGCGCGATGCCTCCGGCGGGAGTATTTTTGAAAAGATGAAGGGAGGGGTCATGGGATTGGCCCTGACCGAGCTTACGGTCTCGCATTTTCGATCTCATAAGCTGGCGCGGTTGTCTCTGGACGGGCGACCCGTTGCCATTCACGGGCCTAACGGTGCGGGGAAGACCAACATTCTTGAAGCGGTGTCGTTGTTTTCACCCGGTCGCGGGATGCGGCGGGCGAGTGCAGCCGAGATGACCCGGCGGCCCGAAGCGTTGGGTTGGAAACTGTCCGGGTTGCTGGACGCTCAGGGGCAGCGTTTTGAAATCGAAACCTGGTCCGAGGGCGGCGCAGCGCGACAGGTGCGAATTGATGGCAAGTCGGCGACCCAGATCGATCTGGGAAAACTTGCGCGGGTTGTCTGGCTGACCCCGTCTATGGACCGTCTGTGGATTGAAGGAGCTGAAGGGCGCCGTCGGTTTCTGGACCGTATTGCGCTGAGTTTTGACCCAGCCCACGCTGAAACATCGCTGATCTACGAAAAAGCGATGCGCGAACGTAACCGCCTGCTGAAAGAGCAGGTCAGGGACGCGCATTGGTATGCCGCGCTTGAAGGGCAGTTGGCCGAGACGGGGCACCGCATCCATACCGCGCGGTTGAGGTCGCTGGATCTTCTGCGGGCAGCGCAGGACCGGGCGGAAACGGTGTTCCCTTCGGCTGAACTGGAATTGGTGCAAACCGAAGGCGCAATGCCCGAGACGGCGGAAGACTTGCGAGACGCGTTGGGCGAGAGCCGGTTTAGGGATCTGGCAGCGGGCCGGACCCTGGTGGGGCCGCATCGGTCCGACCTGTATGGTGTGTTCGCGGCCAAGGGCGTGCCGGCAAGGGAGTGTTCCACTGGTGAGCAGAAAGCGCTCTTGGTGTCGCTGATCCTGTCCAATGCGCGGGCGCTGGCGGCGATCTTGGGCGCACCTCCGATCGTTCTGCTGGATGAAGTGGCCGCGCATCTGGATGCTGGGCGGCGTGCAGCGCTTTATGACGAGATTTGCGCGCTGGGCGCTCAGGCCTGGATGACGGGCACCGGACCTGAACTGTTTGCGGAATTGGGCGACCGGGCCCAGACGCTGATCGTGACCGAAAGCGATGAGGGTTCGGTCGTGACTGCTTAGGCCAGTTCGCTGACTTTACGTTCCCACAGAAAGCCGCGCATAACCTCGTCCACTGGGGTTTTGGCCATGTGGTTAACGTAGTTCGACATGGTTTTCTGGGCCAGACCCAGCACGACATCCAGAACCGCGCGATGGGAATAACCCGCGTCAAAGAACGCCTGAAGCTGATCTTCGGTCGGGTTGCCGCGGGTTTCCATCACTTGCAGGGTGAAGGTGCGCAGTGCTTCGAGTTTGGCTGAAGGCAGTGGGGTTTCATTGCGCAGGGCGTCTGAGACCTCGTCCGATATCTTCATCATCTTGGCGATACCGGTGTGGGCGGGCACGCAGTAGTGGCACTCGTTTTCCACATTGATGGTCTGCCAGACGACGGTTTTCTCATCATTGTCGAAATCAGTTTGCAGGAACAGGCCGTGCAAAATCTGGTAGCCTTCCAGATGTTGAGGGCTTTCGGCCATGACCTTATGCAGGCCGGGCAAGCGACCAAAAGCGGCCTGAGACTTTTGCAGCAGCGGTTTGGACGCTTCAGGCGCGGTTTCGAGGTCGTGAGACGGGAAATTGGCCATGTCGGAACTCCTGTTTCTGGCGCGATGGGTCGTATTTAGGGTTTCTTGAGTGATCGCTCAAGTATATATTTGAGTGAACGTTCAAGAATTGGTGATGCTGATGCCCCGCAAACCCGCATACGATCGTGACGTGTTGATCACGAAGGCGAAGGATATCTTCTGGCGTCAGGGCTGGGCTGGTACGTCGCTGAAGGATCTGGAGCGGGAACTGAAGCTGAAGCCCGGCAGTTTTTATGCGGCGTTCGGGTCGAAAGATGCGCTCTATGCGCTGACGCTGGAGAGCTATACGCAAGAAGGTTTGGCGCGTCTAAAGGCCCTGGCGGAAAAACTGGGCCCGAAGGAGGCGCTGAAAGCACAGCCCCGATTGGTGATCGAAGCAGCCGAGACCCCGGCAAAGGCCTGCATGTTGGCAAAGACATATGCCGAGTTGAAGGCGAAGGATCATGTCCTTGCGGATCAGGCGGCGCATTACATGGCGGAAATGAAAGACTGTTTCGCTGATCTGTTTCGCAAGGCTCAGGATGCCGGTGAAATCGGGGCAGGACGTGATCCGGATCGTTTGGCGGCCAGGTATCAGTCAGACATTCTGGGGCTGCGCTTGTCCGCTGAACGCACAGACGTTGATGCGGCGCAAATTGCAGCGGATATCGCGTCTGATATCGATCGTTTGTGAGCCTCTCTCGGGGCGGCAAAAAACGATCCGGAAAACCACAAAATATTGGGGGATGGCGTGACAATCCCTACCAGAAAACGTATAAGTTACCAAAATAATATAGGTACTGACTGAATGTCCGAAGACGCACAGGCCCCTCAAGAATACGGCGCAGATTCTATTAAGGTTCTCAAAGGCTTGGAGGCAGTTCGCAAACGCCCCGGCATGTATATCGGGGACACGGATGATGGCTCGGGTCTGCACCATATGGTATATGAGGTTGTCGACAACGGGATTGACGAGGCTTTGGCGGGTCATGCCGACCATGTGACGGTGAAAATTCACGCCGATTCCAGTGTTTCTGTCAGCGACAATGGGCGTGGTATTCCGGTGGACATCCACCCGGAAGAAGGCGTGTCGGCGGCCGAGGTGATCATGACCCAGCTGCACGCCGGTGGGAAATTCGACAGCAATTCGTACAAGGTGTCGGGCGGCCTGCACGGTGTGGGTGTTTCCGTTGTGAATGCGCTTTCGGATTGGTTGGAACTGCGCGTCTGGCGCAATGGCAAAGAGCATGTCGCGCGTTTTGAAGGTGGCGAAACCGCTGAGCACCTGAAGGTTGTCGGTGAATGCGGAGATCGGACAGGAACAGAAGTGCGGTTTCTGGCTTCGACCGATACATTCTCGAACCTCGAATACTCATTCGAGACATTGGAAAAACGCCTGCGCGAACTGGCTTTCCTGAATTCGGGCGTTCGGATCATCCTGATTGACGAGCGTCCGGCGGAACGGCTGGAAACCGAGCTGTTCTATGAAGGTGGCGTCAAGGAGTTCGTTAAGTACCTCGACCGGTCCAAAACCCCTGCCATGTCCGAGCCGATCTATATCAAGGGCGAGCGCGACGATATCGGTGTGGAGATCGCAATGTGGTGGAATGACAGCTATCACGAATCTGTCCTGCCCTTTACCAACAATATTCCTCAGCGAGATGGCGGCACCCATGTGGCAGGTTTCCGTGGTGCCTTAACCCGGACGATCAACAACTACGCGCAGTCCAGCGGGATTGCGAAAAAGGAAAAGGTCAGCTTTACCGGTGATGACGCGCGCGAAGGTCTGACCTGTGTGCTGTCGGTCAAAGTGCCTGATCCGAAATTCTCGTCACAGACGAAAGACAAGCTGGTCAGTTCCGAGGTTCGCCCGGCGGTTGAAGGTCTGATGAACGAAAAACTTGCCGAGTGGTTTGAAGAAAACCCGACCGAGGCCAAAGCGATCGTCGGCAAGATCATCGAGGCCGCTCTGGCGCGCGAAGCCGCGCGAAAGGCGCGTGAACTAACCCGCCGCAAAACGGCGATGGATGTGAACTATCTGGCGGGCAAGCTGAAGGATTGTTCCGAAAAGGACCCGTCCAAAACCGAAGTCTTCCTTGTCGAGGGGGATTCAGCGGGTGGATCTGCGCAAACGGGCCGGGACCGTCTGACACAAGCGGTTCTGCCTCTGCGCGGTAAGATCCTGAACGTGGAACGCGCGCGGTTTGACCGGATGTTGTCTTCGCAAGAGATTGGTAATCTTGTCATGGCGCTGGGTACCGGTATTGGCCGTGATGAGTTCAACATTGAAAAGCTGCGTTACCACAAAATCGTCATCATGACCGATGCGGATGTGGACGGCGCGCATATCCGAACTCTGCTGCTGACGTTCTTCTACCGGCAAATGCCCGAGTTGATCGAAGGTGGATATCTCTATATCGCGCAGCCGCCGCTCTATAAGGTTTCGCGCGGTAAATCAGAGGTTTATCTGAAGGATCAGGCGGCTCTGGACGATTATCTCGTCAACCAGGGGGTCGAGGGCGCCGTACTGAAACTGGGATCGGGCGAAGAGATCATTGGTCAGGACCTGGCCCGGGTGGTGGACGAAGCGCGCCAGTTGAAACGCGTTCTGGACGCCTTCCCGACGCACTACCCGCGCCACATTCTGGAACAGGCCGCTGTTGCCGGTGCCTTTGTGCCGGGTGCGGTGGATGCCGATCTGCAAGGGGTGGCTGACAAGGTTGCCGCCCGTCTGGACCTGATCGCGTTGGAGTATGAGCGTGGCTGGCAGGGCCGGATCACGCAGGATCACGGAATTCGGCTGGCCCGCATTCTGCGTGGTGTCGAAGAGGTTCGCACCTTGGACGGCCCGATGTTGCGGTCGGGGGAGGCCCGCAAAACAGGCAGCTTCACGCAAAGCCTGCAAGAGGTCTACAACACCTCGGCCACGTTGATCCGCCGTGATCGTAGCCAATTGATCCACGGTCCGCTGGACCTGTTGCGCGCCATTCTGGAAGAAGGGGAAAAGGGCCTATCCCTACAGCGCTACAAAGGTCTGGGAGAGATGAACCCCGACCAGCTTTGGGAAACAACTTTGGACCCGGATGCGCGCACGCTGCTACAAGTGCGCGTTGACGATATGGTGGAAGCCGACGATCTGTTCACCAAGCTAATGGGTGATGTTGTCGAACCTCGTCGGGAATTTATCCAGAAGAACGCCTTGAGCGTCGAAAATCTGGATTTCTGACGGTTGTTTGTTCGATGGGTTCTATGTGGCATGCAAACCTATGGGCAAACGCTGCGCGGGGTCATGGACGAAATTGCAAGATTATCTTTCGAGAAATCAATGCCGGAGATGCAGTGTTAGGAGCGCACCTGCATGGTGTGAACCAACAATCAAACCGGGCAGTTAAATCGGGTCAACCAACGTGAGGTTTTTCATTCTTTCCGGCCTATACTCCTGTATCTGATCGCAATATGGACTGACTGTTCCAAAAAACTTCCCACCGGCACCTTGAATTTCCGGACTGATCATTCCAAATCTTACTCATGAGCAAAGATACCCTTTCAGCTGGTGGAATCAAAACACCCGCAGGCCCAGGTCGGCCCCGTGCCTTTGACGAAGCCGAGGCCTTGGAAAACGCTTTGTGCGTATTTTGGCACAAAGGCTACGAGACAGCATCCGTGGATGATCTGACAAAGGCCATGGGTTTGAGTCGCTCCAGCTTCTATGGAACATTCGGCAACAAGCAGGCTTTGTTTCACAAAGCCCTCAGCCACTATTCAAGGCGTGGTTTGAAAAATCTGCGTGACGTCGCGGCCGCAGGCGGAGATGACCCTGTTGGTGCAATAATGGAAGCTTTGGCGAACCCGCAGGGCGGTCGTGACGGTTGCATGCTGATCAATTGCCTTACGGAGCTTGCTCCGCATGATGATGAAGTGGCGGATCTCGGGCGACGCCATTTGGAGAGTATCGACGAAATTATTGCGAGAGCGCTTGAGCCTTCGGATCCGGGACAGGCGCTCGACAAGGCTCGCGCCTATGCCTCCCTTGCGATCGGCACGCTGGCTTTACGAAAGGCGGGCGTTCCCGACGAGCAGATATCGCAAACCCTGAAACAAGCTCGGTTGGTGATATCACCGTAGGCCACCCTAACCATGAGGGCATGAGACGTGACGAAAGCTTTAACAAGGAACCTCGACTACAAATTTGGACTAAATAGTCCAAAAATGTCTGAACGAAGCAAACCAAAGAAGGAAGCAGCAATGGCTGATGAAAAACTGTTCTCCGGCATCAAAGCTGGTGCAATCGAACTGAAAAACCGCGTTGTCATGGCGCCACTGACCCGCAACCGGGCAAGAGCCGAGGATGACAGCGTCCATGAATTGCAGGTTAAGTACTATGCGCAGCGGGCGGGCGCTGGCCTGATCATCACGGAAGCTTCGCAAATCTCGCCCCAAGGCAAGGGCTATGCCTGGACGCCCGGCATTTATTCCCAAGCGCAGATCGATGGTTGGAAAAAAGTGACTGAGGCTGTCCATGCTGAGGGCGGCAAGATTGTGATCCAGCTTTGGCATGTGGGCCGGATTTCGCATTACAGTTTGCAGCAGGGTGGTGGCGCGCCTGTTGCGCCATCTGCAATTGGCGCTAAGGCCAAGACGTTTGATGGTGAACAGTTTGTTGAAACATCTGAACCGCGGGCTCTGGCCATCGAAGAAATTGCTGGCATTGTTGCGGACTACCGGAGAGCCGCGGAAAACGCCAAGGAAGCGGGTTTCGACGGTGTCGAGATCCATGCAGCCAACGGATACCTTATCGATCAGTTCCTGCGCGATGAGTCCAACAAGCGTGAAGACGAATACGGCGGTCCTATCGAGAACAGGGCACGGTTCCTGCAAGAGGTCACGGATGTGGTTGTCGACGTGTGGGGAGCCGACCGTGTGGGTGTTCGCCTCAGCCCATTCTCGGAAGCCAATAACATTTCCGACAGCGACCCGCAGGCGACATTTGCACATGCGATTAAATTGCTGAATGCCTATGGGTTGGCCTATCTCCATCTCGTAGAAGGACAGACTGGCGGCCCGCGCGATATTCCGGGAGGTTGCGATCTGAAGGCGCTCTATGAATTGTTTGACGGTGCGAAAATGGGCAACAACTCTTACGACCGGGAAATGGCAATCGAAGCGGTTGAATCCGGAGCCGTCGATCTGGTGGCCTTTGGTCGGCCGTTCATTTCCAACCCGGATCTTGTCAGCCGGCTGGAGAAAGACGCCCCGTTGAATGAGTTGGATCCAACTACCCTCTACGGTGGCAATGAAAAAGGGTACACCGATTATCTGTCGCTGGCAGAGGAAGCGGTTGCAGCAGAGTAACACATCGCTTTTTAAGTCGTGGTGACAGGCAATACCATATTGAGTGAGCGCGCTGGTTTGGACGCGCTCACTTCGCGTATTCGGCAATGTCCTTTCTTCGAGCGGGACCCATCACGAGTCTGATAATGGGCTGTTTCCCTCTGATTAGGATTGACTTTTTCCAATCCGAATACCCTCTAGATTGAGGGGGCCAAATTTTCAAAGAAGATAATTGGTGACTACCATTAATTGATCACGTCTCTCGAATTACGCAAGTTTTTGGGAAATCGTGCAGGCTTATGCGCAAATGGCGCGTGAAATTGTGAGCAAAAGTCGTCAGTTTTTTGAGTAAAAAAAATGGTGGGGATGCGGCGTTTTGAGCACTCCTACATGGTATAAAGATCAATGCTCCGCGAGCTGAGGGCTGCGGTCGATTTGCGCTGTTTGCTGATTGAGCGATGTGCAACTTGGAAGGCACTGGCCACGCATTTGTCCACAAGCTCTGACCCATCAATCGACGTAACGAAACTGTGGTAATGCCGGCTCGGTTGCTTCTAACCTTTGCCGCGCGAGGTAGCGGCAGAAATGGTTGCGGCGGATGTTCAGCAAAGTACTAAAAATGACCGGCGGTGCGGTGGTTCTGGGCGGGGTGGCTCTGATTGGCTACCTTTGGTTCGCGCCCCCGGATCTTTTGAAGGTGGGAACCAATTACTCTGCCAAGATCGTGTGTTCGAACGTTTTCATTGCCGGACGGGCTCCGGGCGAAGTTCTGGCCGTGGACGTGCAGGCACCTGGTCATCCGTTGCTGGGGCAAATCTCAATTAAGGTGGATCGTGACGCGCAGACTGTGACGGCGCGGATCTTTCAGTTCTTTGCGCCTGCGACATCGCAGTTTCGTCAGGGGCTTGGCTGCACAAATGTTCATGAGGCTGATCTGAGCAATCAGACACTTTCCACGCCTGATCCGCTGCCAGACGGTCTATGGCCAAACGGGAATGAAGTTGCCTTGTCCCAAGACCCGAAGCTTCAGAATGTCATGTTGAATGACAGTTTGGTGGGCGAAGGATTTCGCGCAGTTGTGGTGGTTCGAAACGGGCGCATCATTGCTGAACGATATGCCGATGGGTTTGATGCGGATACCCCGTTACTGGGCTGGTCCATGACCAAGACAGTTACGGCCGGGTTGATCGGCACCTTGATTGAAGCGGGTCAAATGAGCTTGTCAGATACGCTTGTTGACAGCTTTCCCGATTGGGCCAGCGACGCAAGGCGGGATATTACCGTGGCTGACATGTTGGCGATGACAAGCGGGCTGCAATGGGATGAAGAATACGGGGACGTTTCAGACGTAACACGCATGCTGTATCTTCGTGACGGTATGGCCGAATTTGCTGCCGGGCGCGTTGCTGAATCCAGTATTGGAACGGACTTCAACTACTCCTCGGGCACGTCCACGATGCTGTCGCGTGTTTGGCAGGACAAGTTGGGCGACGGTGGGCTGAGCTATCCGCACAACGCACTATTTGGGCCGATTGGCATGACATCGGTGGTTATCGAGACGGATGTCAGCGATACCTTCATCGGGTCCAGTTATATGTATGCGACGGCGCGTGACTGGGCCCGGTACGGGCAGCTTTTGCTGCAGAAAGGGGTTTGGAGGGGCTCTCGGATATTACCAGAAGGTTATGTGGACTGGATGTTCGAACCGGTTGATGCTTCGGATGGCAAATACGCCAAGGGCCACCTTTGGCTGGAAGCACCCGGAGATTTGCCACCTTTTGAAGATGCGGTCTGGTTGCAGGGGCATGATGGTCAGTCCATCGGTGTTTTCCCCTCTCATGATATGGTGATTGTGCGATTGGGATTGACGCCGTCCCGGCTGGGTTACTCATCCTTGCCGCTGGCCAAGGAACTGATTTCCGCATCCGGAAGCTAGCGTGCCAGGGTGCAAAAACCTGTTGGCCGCGACAGACAGATCACGCCTGACTGGCAAGTATTTCGACAAATACATCCTCGATCAGGACACAGGGTCGCAGGAGAGTGTCTTGCAAGTTGCAGGCATTTAGTATACCGCGGCATACAAAATTAAGGCGCTGGTTTGTTACCCGCCAGCGCACCAGCTAAATGGTCGGAACCGTCATGAGCCTATATACAGAATACCTGAACGAGATTGAGACGCGCAAAGAGCAAGGTTTGCACCCCAAACCCATTGAAGACGGTGTGCTGCTTCAGGAAATCATCGAACAAATCAAGGATGTGGACAACGTTCACCGCGCCGAGTCTTTGACCTATTTCATCTATAACACGCTGCCGGGGACAACCAGCGCAGCTGGTGAAAAGGCACGGTTCCTGAAAGAGATCATATTGGGTGAAGCCTCGGTCGAAGAAATCTCGCAGGCCTTCGCGTTCGAGCTGCTGTCACATATGAAAGGTGGCCCCTCGGTCGAGGTTCTGCTGGATCTGGCGCTGGGCGACGACGCGTCGATCGCAAGTCAGGCGGCAGAGGTGCTGAAAACACAGGTGTTCCTGTATGATGCGGATACCCAGCGCCTCAAATCTGCTTTTGAGGCCGGAAACGCAATCGCAAAGGACATTCTGGAAAGCTATGCCAAGGCCGAGTTCTTTACCCGGCTGCCTGACATCGATGAGGAAATCAAGGTTGTGACCTATGTCGCGGCCGAAGGGGACATTTCCACCGACCTTCTGTCGCCCGGCAATCAGGCGCATTCTCGTGCGGATCGGGAACTGCATGGCAAATGCATGATCACACCGGCGGCGCAGGCCGAGATTCAGGATTTGCAGAAACAACACCCGGACAAACGTGTCATGTTGGTCGCCGAAAAAGGGACCATGGGCGTCGGGTCCTCGCGCATGTCCGGCGTCAACAACGTCGCCTTGTGGACCGGAACGCAAGCCAGCCCTTATGTTCCCTTTGTGAACATCGCACCAGTTGTCGCGGGAACAAACGGAATCTCACCGATCTTCCTGACCACCGTTGGCGTGACCGGAGGTATCGGTATTGACCTGAAGAACTGGGTTAAAAAGCTGGATGACGACGGCAACCCGATCCTGAACAACGACGAAAGTCCTGTCCTTGAACAGAAATATTCGGTCGAGACCGGAACCGTTCTGACCATCAACACAAAGGACAAGAAGCTTTACAACGAAGCAGGCGATAAAGAGCTTGTCGATGTATCGTCGTCCTTCACGCCGCAAAAGGTCGAATTCATCAAGGCTGGCGGCTCTTACGCGATTGTCTTTGGTAAGAAGCTGCAGACATTTGCGGCCGAAACCCTTGGCGTTGCGCTGGAATCTGCATTTGCTCCGTCCAGGGAAATCTCGCACGAGGGTCAGGGCCTGACAGCTGTCGAGAAGATCTTCAACAAAAACGCGGTTGGTGTGGCTGACGGAAAGGTTCTGCACGCGGGCTCGGATGCTCGGGTTAAGGTCAATATCGTTGGGTCGCAAGACACCACCGGCCTGATGACCGCGCAGGAACTGGAAGCCATGGCGGCGACCGTGATCTCGCCCATCGTTGATGGCGCCTATCAATCCGGGTGCCACACAGCGTCGGTTTGGGACGCAAAGGCGCAGGCGAACATTCCTAAACTGATGAAATTCATGAACAACTTTGGCCTGATCACTGCGCGTGATCCCGAGGGTGTTTACCATTCGATGACAGACGTAATCCACAAGGTGCTGAACGACATCACCGTGGACGACTGGGCCATCATCATTGGCGGCGATTCGCACACCCGCATGTCCAAGGGCGTAGCGTTTGGCGCGGATTCGGGCACCGTTGCGCTGGCGCTGGCGACCGGTGAAGCCACGATGCCGATCCCTGAATCGGTTAAGGTGACCTTCAAAGGCCAGATGGCAGACCATATGGATTTCCGCGATGTGGTTCACGCCACCCAGTCGCAGATGTTAAAGACATTCGGTGACAACGTCTTCCAGGGCCGGATCATCGAAGTTCATATCGGCACCTTGCTGGCGGATCAGGCGTTCACCTTTACCGACTGGACGGCCGAGATGAAGGCCAAGGCCTCAATCTGTATTTCCGAAGATGACACGCTGATTGAATCTCTGGAAATCGCCAAAGGCCGCATCCAGATCATGATCGACAAGGGCATGGAGAACGAAGCCCAGACGCTGCAAGGTCTGATCGACAAGGCGAATGCGCGGATCGCGGAAATCAGGTCGGGTGAAAAGCCGGCCCTGAAACCCGATGAAAACGCCAAGTATTTTGCCGAGCTCGTTGTTGATCTGGATGAGATCGACGAACCGATGATTGCCGATCCTGACGTGAACAATGCTGACGTATCAAAGCGTTACACCCACGACACAATCCGCCCGGTTTCCTACTACAAGGGTGAAA
The DNA here is from genome assembly GCF_059613305.1 of Ruegeria sp. BHSB056. NCBI lineage: Bacteria > Pseudomonadati > Pseudomonadota > Alphaproteobacteria > Rhodobacterales > Roseobacteraceae > Ruegeria > Ruegeria sp. BHSB056. The sequence goes on from NZ_JBXWSG010000044.1 coordinate 21,811, forward strand.
AGAAGGTCGATCTGGGCTTTGTCGGGTCGTGCATGGTGCACAAGGGCGATCTGATTATCGTCTCGCAGATGCTTAAGAACCTAGAAGAGGAACGGGGCACCGTCGAATTCAAGGCCCCGCTGGTTGTCGCAGCACCAACCTACAACATCATCGATGAACTTAAGGAAGAAGGCGAGTGGAGCATTCTTCAGAAATACTCGGGCTTTGAATTCGATGATCTTTTTCCGAAGAACAAGGCACGTACGGAGTATGAAAATATCCTGTACCTTGAGCGGCCCGGCTGTAACCTTTGCATGGGGAACCAGGAAAAGGCTGCAAAAGGCGATACCGTTCTGGCGACATCCACGCGCCTGTTCCAGGGGCGTGTTGTCGAAGACTCGGATGAGAAAAAGGGTGAGTCCCTGCTGGCGTCGACGCCGGTTGTCGTGCTCTCGGCCATTTTGGGCCGGACGCCAACTGCCGAGGAATACAAGTCGGCGGTCAAGGGGATCGACTTGACCAAGTTCGCGCCGCCGATGGAAAAGCCTGCGTCCGCGAAATCAGCTCATTTCTGAAGACGCGTTTTGAATTTTGAAAGCCCGGCCGCCAGGAAATGGTGGCCGGGCTTTTCCAACTGAATGACACTCTCCGCCCTTCAACACCACATCTTCGCAAGGATGGGTTATGGCCCGGACAGATCCGCTCAGGTTCCGTTTTGGTGGGCCTTGTCACAGAATAGGTAAAGGGCCGCGGGTCTTGGTCTGGCGAAGCACAAAGTTGCTGCGGGTGTCGCGGACCAGCCCTGATTTCAACAAGCGCTGCATGATGAAGACCTCAAGATCCTCGGGGGTTTTGGCATAAACTTTCAGGATAAAGTCGTGATCCCCGGTGATCGAGGCGCACTCAACAATTTGCGGCTCGGTCTCGATAAGACGAAGAAACGCCGAGATGCTGTTTTCCTGATGGTCTTTCAGTGCGACGTGGACATAGGCAATGGCATTCAGCCCGACAGCCTTGGCTGAAACCTGCGCGCGATACCCTGAAACCACCCCGGACGATTCAAGGTCACGGACGCGGCGCCAGCATTGCGACGCCGATAACCCGGTCCGGTCGGCAAGCTCCTGCATTGACAGACGCCCGCTGGCCTGAAGCTCTCGCAAAATATCGATGTCGGCTGGGTGAAGCATTTGGTCCGAAAGTAGCAATATTTTGGAATGTTCCGTTCATAATACGGACGATAGGTAGAATATCAAAACAAATTCTCCATGTGAGTTGAGGTATCCTGATCTCATGCAGGAGGATGCTGATGCCCAAATCGACGAAATATGTCGCCAAACTGGCGGATGAACATGGCCACATTACCTACACAGACGAAGAGAATGCGGTCTGGGCTGATCTTTACGCGGCACAGGAAGAAAACGTACGGCGCTATATGGCGCCGGAATACCTAAGCGGTTTGGCGCGGCTGGACCTGCCGAAGACCAAAGTGCCTTCTTGTGCAGAAATTTCGAAACGGCTGCTGGACCTGACCGGCTGGCGGGTGCAGCCGGTTCCGGCGCTGATCGGATTCAAGACGTTTTTCGGGATGCTGGCGGATCGGGTTTTTCCGGCCGCTTCTTTCATCCGCTCCCGGGAAGATTTCGACTATATCGAAGAGCCGGATATCTTTCATGAGATTTTCGGACACACCCCGTTGTTAAGCGACCCGCGTTTTGCCGCGTTCAGCCACGCCATCGGGCTAGCCGGAAAGCAGGCAGATGACGCGGATTATGCTTGGCTGATCAGGCTCTACTGGTTTTCGATCGAGTTTGGTCTGCGCCGCCAGAACGGTCAAATCAAGGCGCTGGGATCAGGGTTGGCCTCGTCACCGACTGAACTGGTCTACGCTGTGACCAGCGACATACCAGATCGTGACCCGTTTGATGTTCTGACGATTCTACGAACACCCTACCGGATCGACATGCATCAGATGGGGTATTTTGTTCTGGATGACCCTGAAGAATTGTTTGAGGCCGCCGAACGGGACCTGCTGGCAGATGTTCGTCGTGCGCGCCGCCTCGGGCTGTTGCCGAACAAGTTCCCCGAAAAGATCAGAGCCGCCGAGTAGCGGGGGCCGCGTCTTTTCAAGCGTCAAGGTTTTTGTACATATAAGTTGTGGGTTCGAATTTTGGTTCAAATGGGTTCCGACAGTAATTCGGTATTTCCCCCGCGATCTGAAACCCAAGGCTTTGATAAAGCAGCCGCGAGGGATCGGTGCTGCGCGTATCAAGTACAAGCACCGTGCGCCCCACCTCTTGCGCGCGAAGAACAAGCGCATTCATTAGGGATCGGCCTAACCCCCGCCGTCTGGCGTTAGGGTGGACCAGAAGTTTCGCCACATCGGCGCGGTGGGGTTGGTTGGGAATTGCCGCCGGGATCAGTTGAACGGTGCCTGTAATGCGGGGACCGTCATACGAAACGAATAATTCCAGCTTACCTGACCTTAGACCGGGCTGTACGTTTTGGTGCCAGTACGCACGCGCATCATTCAGGGTAAACGGTAGAATGAAACCTATGCTGGCCCCATCATGAACACAGGCATGCAGGATTTCAGCCAGGTCATCCAGTGCCGCGTCAAAATCGTTATCGGTCAGGCGCGTGATCATATAAGCACCAGCAGGTAACGTGCGCCACGCGACGCCCCTGTTTCAAACCGGGTCGGTCCCGACAGATGGTAGCGCAGGCAATCCCCGGCGTTCAGCGCGTGCGCCGTTCCATCAACCGTCAGAGTAAGCGCGCCGTCCATTAAGATCAGATGATGCTCTTGCCCCGATTTAGGAGGCACTTCGTAGGTGATGACCGTGTCCCGGGGCAGGTGGCATTCCAGAACCTCGGCGTTCAATCCATTTGCAGGTGGTGAAACAGCACGGCGGGTGAAGCCGGTTTCAGGGTCGCGCCACTCGGTCTGGCGTTCGAATGGAACCTTGGGGTCAAAGCTGTCCTCAACCATCATCAGCAGCCGCGAGATCGGCAGATCGTATGCAGCACACAGACGGCCTAGATTGTCGGCTGTTGGGCTGACATCCCCTTTTTCCATGCGGGACAAGGTGGCGCGGCTGATCCTGCAGTGCTCGGCAAGGTAATCCAAAGACCAGCCACGCCCGCGGCGCAGTTCGCTCAGGCGATTGGCAAGGCGGTTTGACAGGGTGTCGGGCATTATAAGTAGTTGAAAAAATATCTCATATACGAGAAAATACTCTAAAAAATATAGCTTATCAAACAAAAAAGGATGCGAACAAGCCGCATCCTTTTAAGAAACCAGCGAAAGAAGGCTTACTTCCAGCCAACTTCGTTAAAGATCTTCTGCGCTTCGGGGATGTTCTTTGCAACGTCTGATAGGTTCACGTCGTCGGCCTTGAATTCACCCAGCGCCTGGACCGACTCGGCCAGTTCGACATTTGGAACTGCCGGGAACTCGTCATTGCCCGCCGAGAAGTATTTCTGCGCCTGATCGCTGGCCAGATACTCAAGAAATAGGATCGCGTTTTCCTTGTTGGGTGCGTGCGCGGCGACCCCACCACCGGATAGATTCATATGCGCGCCGTAGCTGTCCTGGTTCGGGAAGACCCAGCCGATCATATCGCGGTCTGCGGACAAGCCTTTGACGTCTGTGCGAATGGAGCGCGCGAAATAGTAGGTGTTCGAAACCGCGATGTCACACTCGCCCGAAACGATGCCGCGCAACTGGTCGGTGTCACCGCCCTGCGGGTCACGCGCCATGTTGGCGACAACGCCTTCGGCCCAGGACTTGGCGGCCTCAGTGCCTTCATGTGTGATGATCGATGCCAGCAGGGTCTGGTTGTAGGTGTTAGTCGAAGACCGGATACATACCATTCCCTTGTATTCCGGTTTGGCCAGATCAGCGTAGGTGGCCGGCGGGTTGGTCACGTTTTCCTTGTCGAAAAAGATGATCCGACCGCGTTGCGAGAAACCAAACCACTGATTGTCACTATCCTGCAGGTTGGTGGGAATGCGCTCTTCCAGTGTAGCGCTGTCGATTGATTGGAGGACACCTGCATTCTTGGCCCGCGCCAGACGCGACGTGTCCACGGTCAGCATCACGTCGGCAGGTGAGTTCGCGCCTTCCGCTTCCATCCGGGCAATCAGTTCATCCGCTTTGCCTTCGATCCTGTTGATCTTGATGCCGGTTGCGTCTTCAAAGTCGGTATACAGCCGTTCGTCGGTGTCATAGTGGCGCGACGAATAGAGGTTCAGTTCGCCCTCGGCGGCGGCAGAGGTTGCGATCAAAGCCGACAGCGCGGCGGCTAGGCAGGTCGTGGATTTCAGCATTGTGTGCCTCAACAATTGAATTTCGGGCCGGTCATTAATCCGACTGATTTTCTCAATTATACGATTCTGGGCGGGATGCAAGTAAATCCGACTGATTTACTTGGGCAAAAGGTCGCTGGTGGCGTTCAACATGCGATGCTCTGAAGGCATGCGAGGGGGAAAGGTCGGTGGTAACGTGGCCGAGGGGGCTTGGTCCAAACGCTTCAAGCGGATAATTTGACAGGACAGATTGTCTTGGAAATCAAAAAAGCTGGCTTATTCACTTAAAGGAAGAACCTGAGATATGCCCGAAACACTGGCTGAAAAATTAGAGAAATCTAACCTTGGCCATTGGATGTCGCGCTTTGAAGGCTTCATGGTTTTTATTGGTGTGGTCGGTCCCTTTGCCACACTGCCGCAGCTCGTGAAGCTGTATTTGACGCATTCGCACCATGCCTCGGGACAATCCTTGTTGTCGTGGTCGCTATATACCGCCTTATCCCTGCTTTGGTTTGCCTACGGCTTGGTTGTTGGAAAGCTGCCAATCTATGTCGGCAACGGGATTTCGATGGTTCTGAACTTTCTTATGGTCATCGGCATTCTGATCCATGCAGGGATTACATTTTAGGCGCGGGTGAAACAAAAAAACCGCACCCGGAGGCGCGGTTTCATTAAGCAGTAATGTGCAGTTCTTAGCCCTGACGCGCTTTGAACTTGCGCTGCGTCTTGTTGATCACGTAGACGCGGCCTTTGCGACGCACAATCCGGCAGTCGCGGTGCCGGTTCTTGAGCGAGCGGAGCGAGTTCTTGACCTTCATGGTCTGTCTCCAATCTGCGGCGCCTTCATCAAGGACGTGGCCAGCGCCTGGGTTACTCGGGTGTCCCGGAAAACCGGAACAGTGAAACGATGGTGGGCGGTACAAGGATCGAACTTGTGACCCCTTCGATGTCAACGAAGTGCTCTACCGCTGAGCTAACCGCCCACTTTCCCTTTGCGTGCCTTGCCCCATAACGAAATGGGGCGCGGATCCCCGCGCCGGTAGCGGGGTCTATAAAAGGAGTCGCAAATGGGTTCAAGGGGTTTGGAAGAACAATTTTTCCGGTCTATGTTGATTGCGAACACGGAGGGATCATGCAAAGCGCAGCCTATGTATTGGATATGCCCGAAAACCGCACCTCGTGCGTGGTTTTTTCATCGCCACACAGCGGGCGGGAGTATCCTGAGGTATTTCTGAACCGGTCCGTATTGAACCGGAGCGTGATTCGATCCTCAGAAGATGCATTTGTTGATCAGTTGTTCGCGCCCGCCGCGGAAAACGGTGCCCCTTTGATCAAGGCGGCCATGCCACGCGCCTACCTGGATTTGAACCGCAGTCTGGATGAGCTTGACCCGGCCTTGATCAGCGGTGCCCGCAGGCACGGGCATAATCCAAGGGTCGCGTCAGGGCTGGGGGTGATTCCCCGCGTGGTTGCCAACGGTCGGGCAATCTATCGCGGCAAACTCACCATGGACGAAGCGCGGCTGCGCATCGACACCTATTGGCGCCCGTATCATGCGCGGTTGAAATCCCTGCTGGCCGAATCACACGAGATGTTCGGTCAGGCAATTCTGGTGGACTGCCACTCGATGCCACATGAGGCGGTGGCCATGGCGGGCACTGCGCGCGGAAGGCGACCCGAGATCGTGCTGGGCGACCGGTTTGGCGCGTCCGCATCCTCTGAGGTTGTGGATATCATTGAAGCGGCTTTTGCAGCAGCGGGTCTCAACGTGGCGCGCAATGCGCCTTTTGCCGGCGCATATGTGACGCAAACC